>NKIE01000840.1 GCA_002256055.1 Pseudomonas sp. PGPPP3
GCTCATGCCCGGGGGTGTCGGCGATGATGAACTTGCGCTTGGCGGTGCTGAAATAGCGGTACGCCACGTCGATGGTGATGCCCTGCTCGCGTTCGGCCTGCAGACCATCCACCAGCAGCGCCAGGTCGATGTCTTCGCCGGTGGTGCCAACTTTCTTCGAGTCCTTGGTGATGGCTTCCAGATGGTCTTCGTAGATCATCTTCGAGTCATGCAGCAGGCGCCCGATCAGGGTGCTCTTGCCGTCATCGACGTTGCCACAGGTAAGAAAGCGCAGCAGCTCCTTGCGCTCGTGCTGCGCCAGGTAAGCCTGAATGTCTTCGCCGATCAGATCGTCTTGATGCGACATATTAAAAATACCCCTGACGTTTTTTATCTTCCATCGAACCGGCACCATCGTGGTCAATAACCCGACCTTGGCGCTCAGAGGTTCGTGCCAGCAGCATTTCCTGAATGATATCGGTGAGCGTGGTTGCCTCAGACTCTACAGCGCCGGTCAGCGGGTAGCAGCCGAGAGTACGGAAGCGCACCTTCTTCTTAACGATGCGAGCCTTTTCCTCGTCGCTGAGGTGCTCAAGGATGCGTTCGTCGTCGATCATGATCAGCGTGCCGTTCTTCTCGATCACGTCGCGCTCGGCGGCGAAATACAGCGGAACAATCGGAATGCCTTCCAGGTAGATGTACTGCCAGATGTCCAGTTCGGTCCAGTTGGACA
>NKIE01000841.1 GCA_002256055.1 Pseudomonas sp. PGPPP3
TTATTGAACGAGGTTAGGTATCCGCTCCAGGGCGGAGATGGCAGGGGCGGCTGGATTCGAACCAACGCATGGCAGGATCAAAACCTGCTGCCTTACCGCTTGGCGACGCCCCTATCCGTTTTAACTCTCGAACTACATCTACTTCCCTGCCAGTTCTGTCAGCTTGCGATGCAACATCGAAACGTTGCGACCCTGAGCTACAAAGCACGGCAAAGTGGCTGGAAGTTGGCGGGCGACTTTATCAGCATCGTCCTCGTTTGGGAAGCTCCCAAACACACAAGCTCCAGTGCCGGTTAATCTTGCGGGAACAAATTTGTTCAACAAGATCAAAGCGTTATCTACTTCTGCATAACGCTTCTGAACCACCGGCTGACAGTCATTACGACCGCCCCCCTCAAGAAGGCTGCGAAGTTTATTGGCCGGCGTATCCCGTGTCAACTCGGGGTCGGAGAAAACTTCTGCTGTGCTGACAGTGACTTGCGGAATGGCGACGAGAAACCAGGGTTCCTCAAGCTCAACAGCGGTGAGTTTTTCCCCGACGCCTTCGGCAAAGGCGGCGTGGCCGCGAACGAACACCGGCACGTCGGCGCCCAAGCCCAGGCCTAGGGTTGCCAGGCGATCTTCGTCCCAGCCAAGTTGCCAGAGGTGATTGAGGCCGAGCAGGGTGGTGGCGGCATCCGAGCTACCGCCGCCGAGGCCGCCGCCCATGGG
>NKIE01000842.1 GCA_002256055.1 Pseudomonas sp. PGPPP3
CGCCAGCATCGGCCTCGGCAACGACGACTTCGGCGGCCTGGTGACGGCCCTGTCAGCCAATAGCAACTTCAATTTGCTCTCCACGCCCAGCCTGCTGACCCTGGACAACCAGAAAGCCGAGATTCTGGTCGGTCAGAATGTGCCGTTCCAGACCGGCTCTTACACCACCGACGCAGCCGGGGCGAACAACCCCTTTACCACCGTTGAGCGCCAGGATGTCGGGGTCAAGCTCAAGGTTGTGCCACACATCAACGACGGCGCCACCCTGCGTCTGGAAATCGATCAGGAAATTTCCTCCCTGGCACCGACCGCCACCGCCACCTCCGGCGCCACCGACCTGATTACCAACAAGCGCTCGATCAAGAGCACGGTGTTGGCCGAGGATGGGCAGATCGTGGTGCTCGGCGGCCTGATCCAGGATGACGTGACCCAAAGCGACTCCAAGGTGCCGTTGCTCGGCGACATCCCCTTTCTCGGTGCACTGTTCCGCTCCAGTAAAGACGTGCACACCAAACGCAACCTGATGGTGTTCCTGCGCCCGACCATCATTCGCAATGCAACCGGCCTCGCGGCAATTTCTGGCAAGAAATACAGCGACATCCGCATCCTCGGCGCCGATGGCAACGACAAGATCCCCAACGTGCTGCCACGCACCCCTGGCCAGCTGTTTGACGGCCAAGGTGGCGCCGCCGTCGACCCGCGCCAGCCCTG
>NKIE01000843.1 GCA_002256055.1 Pseudomonas sp. PGPPP3
GCGTCTGTGCGTGTATCGCTCCTCGCAGCACATCTACGCCCAGGTCATCTCGGCCGACGGCGGCAAGGTCTTGGCCAGTGCCTCGACTTTGGACAAAGAACTGCGTGATGCTGCCACTGGCAACATTGACGCTGCCAAGAAGGTAGGGCTGCTGGTTGCTGAGCGTGCGAAAGTCGCTGGCATCACCCAAGTTGCTTTTGACCGTTCTGGCTTCAAGTACCACGGTCGTGTCAAGGCACTGGCTGATGCTGCTCGTGAAGGCGGGCTGGAGTTCTAAGTTATGGCAAATAACGACCAAAAGCGCGACGAAGGCTACATCGAGAAGCTGGTTCAAGTGAACCGCGTTGCCAAGACCGTTAAAGGCGGCCGTATCTTCACTTTCACCGCGTTGACCGTGGTGGGTGATGGTAAGGGTCGTGTTGGTTTCGGCCGTGGCAAATCTCGTGAAGTGCCTGCTGCCATCCAGAAAGCGATGGAAGCTGCTCGTCGCAACATGATTCAAGTGGACCTTAACGGTACCACTCTGCAGTACGCGATGAAGTCGGGTCATGGCGCCTCTAAGGTGTACATGCAGCCTGCTTCTGAAGGTACCGGTATCATCGCTGGCGGCGCTATGCGTGCTGTTCTCGAAGTTGCTGGTGTGCAGAACGTCCTGGCCAAGTGCTATGGCTCGACTAACCCGGTAAACGTGGTTCACGCCACTTT
>NKIE01000844.1 GCA_002256055.1 Pseudomonas sp. PGPPP3
CCAAGCTGCTGAGGCCGCCCTGAACCAAAGCGACCTGACCGAATACTGTGCACTCATCAACTTCGTGCTGGATAACCGGAAGCAAGCGGGAGCTGCGAAACGAGCGCGCCAGGCCGAGCAAGTGGATGGCTTCGAGCAAACTGGTTTTGCCGCTGCCATTGTCGCCGGAGAGGATGTTGATGCGCGGGGAGGGGGAGAGCGTCGCCGGATGCAGGTTACGCACCGCGGCGACGGTAAAGCGGGTCAATGCCATTGAAGGGTTACAGACGCATCGGCATGACAACGTAAGCGGAGTCGTCGTTGCCAGCTTCTTGCACCAAAGCGCTACTGTTGGAGTCAGAGAGAATCAGACGCACTTGCTCAGTGGTCATCACACCCAGCACATCCAGCAGATAGCTGACGTTGAAGCCGATCTCCAGGCTGCCGCCGTTGTAGTCGACAGCCACTTCTTCTTCTGCCTCTTCCTGCTCCGGGTTATTGGCCTGGATTTTCAACAGGCCCGAGGCCAGTTGCAGGCGAATACCACGGTACTTCTCGTTGGAGAGAATCGCCGTACGGCTGAAAGCTTCACGCAGACCCTGGCGATCAGCCAGCACCAACTTGTCGCCACCGCGTGGCAGCACGCGCTCGTAGTCCGGGAACTTGCCGTCGACCAGCTTCGAGGTGAAGGTGAACTCGCCCGTGGTAGCGCGAATGTGATG
>NKIE01000845.1 GCA_002256055.1 Pseudomonas sp. PGPPP3
AGCAGGTGCAGGCTTTGCCAGCGGTGGTTGTGAGCCAGCCGTTGTTCCTGGGGCTGTCCCATAACTCGGCGTGCAATGAGCCTTGGCTGCGCGGACAGCTGGCAAAAAAGATGACAGAATTGCTCGCCTCTGGTGTTCCCGCAGCTGTGCTGCAAGCCAACATGGCGCGCTGGCAAGCGCAGCAAGCGCCAGCCGTTGATGCCCCGTCTCAGTAGGATGATTTTCGTGCGTAATCGATATCTCAGCATTCTCGCGTTGAGTTTGGCCATGGCCGGCTGCGCGGTTGACCCTGTGCCTAACGAACAGCTGCGTTTGAGTGAGCAGGCAGTGGCCCAGGCCCACGCAGTGGGGGCCACCGAACAGTTAGCTGAGATGCAACTGGCTGAGCAGAAGTTGGCCGGTGCGCAGAAAAACATGGGGGAGCAGGATTACAAACGTGCTCGCGTGCTGGCCGAACAGGCTGAGCTGGATGCGCGCCTGGCCGAGTCGCGGGTGCTGACCGCCAAGAGCCAGGAGCAGTTGGCCGACCTGCAGGCGCGCATCACGCGTCTGCGTAAACAGCTGGGGGATCTGCAATGAACCGCATATCCCAGCGCCTGTTGACCCTCTGTGCCGCGGCCATGCTGCTCGGCGGCTGTGCTGATCAGCAGCGCAGTGAAAGCGCTCTGGAGGCGGCCCGTGTCAGCTTCTACAAGGCCAAG
>NKIE01000846.1 GCA_002256055.1 Pseudomonas sp. PGPPP3
TCATCGACTCACTCACCGCAGCCCAGCAAAACACCGAGACCCTACTGGTCTGCGGTGGCGGCGCCCATAACGGCGCCCTGATGCGGCGCCTGCAAAGCTTGCTACCGAGCGCCCACGTCAGCAGCACCGCAGCGCAAGGCGTGCCGCCCGACTGGGTTGAAGCCATGGCCTTTGCCTGGCTGGCTCACTGCTGCCTTGAGCAGATTCCCGCCAACCGCCCCAGCGTCACCAGCGCCCGCGGCCTGCGCGTACTTGGGGCCATCTACCCAGCCTGATCCGCAGAACTCATAACGCAAAAACGACAATGCCGCGCACAGTGCGCCATTGCGGGTGATACGCGGCGGACGAATCAGATCGAGAACGACTGACCGCAACCACAGGTGCTGGAAGCATTCGGGTTCTTGATCACGAAGCGCGAACCTTCAAGGCCTTCTTGATAGTCCACCTCGGCGCCGACCAGATATTGAAAGCTCATCGGATCGACCACCAGGCTCACGCCCTCGCGCTCGACCACTGTGTCATCGTCCGCCATCTCGTCATCGAAGGTGAAACCGTACTGAAAGCCGGAACAGCCGCCGCCGGTCACGAACACCCGCAACTTCAGACGCGGGTTACCCTCTTCCTCAACCAGGCTCTTCACCTTGCTGGCAGCACCCTGCGTGAACTGCAAGAGAGTGGGTGTGAAGGTTTCGACGCT
>NKIE01000046.1 GCA_002256055.1 Pseudomonas sp. PGPPP3
TACGAAAAGCCATGGCTTCTGTTCTGGCGATACACCAAGGTTCTTTACGAATTTGGTGTTGAAGTCGCCTGTCTCTGTCCTATTGGTTACGTACTGCGGGCGTAGAGCTGGTGAGGGATCAATCTTTCCCACTCCGATTGCCACGTTGCCTTCACCCTCGACAGGGCTGGTCTCGTAGCCAAGAAACCCTTCATCCAGTCGCATTTGCGTTTGAGAGCGCAGGTTGTTGTGAAGACCTGCAAGTACGATGATTATCTTGTAGCCAGCATCGGCTGCCTTGCAGATCAGGCCCGTATAGTTCCCAGTCTTTCCTGACTGCACATGACCAACGACCATTCCGCGCCGATCCCATGAGCCTTCGCGTTTCGGATCTTCCAGCATCGACAGGATGTTGTCGGTTGTCTTGTCGAGTGCTTCTATAGCGCTCCAGGGCAGTTTCTTTTCCTGCCATTCTCTGTATCGCCGCCAGTAGCGCCACTCCTTCTTTCTCTCGCTTGTAAGCCAGGGTATGTGCCCGGCCATATCGACAAGCGACGAATCATCACCTACCCAGATACTGAATCGTCTAATGAGTTCGTCAGTGACAGCGGCGCGGTCGAGCCCTTCTGCCTTGTTCGGCATGATCTTCAGCACCATATCGATCTTTTGCGCAATCAGTGTTGGAGTAATAGCTGACTTGTCCTGTTCGTCAGCAAGCATTTCCTGGACGATTTTGACCACGCTCCATTTGTTGTCCTCAGACATTCGCTACGGCTCCTTATAAATTGTCAGGCAGGGCATCTACCAAGTAAGGGAAGGCATGGAAGGGCTCTGTCGCTCGGAGTTGTTCCTTGGCAGAGGCGGCTGAATACCCCTTCCTCTCCACCATGCCCCGGTACATCACCATCAGAATCTCACTGACTTCGCTGGATGGCGCTTTCTCGAACCCCGTGCACGGGGTGTCTTTATTCTCTGCCGTATCAATCCATATCCGCTGGACAGGAACGGTCTCTTCGATAACTCGCAGCATTGCCTTTATCTGGGGGAGCAATGTTCCGGCTTCATCCAGAACGTCTCTTACAGCGGGGTGATCGCTGTCTATTCGGTATCGCATACCACTGGCGAGCCGCTCTACCTTCCATGCTTCGGCAACCTGCTTGTTGCCAAGCAATGTTGGCCGTCCTCTATGGGCAAAAGCTCGTCTGGCACGAGTGCGAGTCGCTTCGGCTAAGCTGGTCAACCAGTCTCGAAGGTAGATTGGGGGGCGCGCTGTGGATTTTCTGATATCGATTTTCCAGTCGGCATCTGCCGAGTTCGGGATATCAATCCGGATTCTGGCCAGCCGATGGGCTTCGTCCTTTGTCCAGGATCTACCGGTTCCCAGGCCAAGCCAGCTGCCTGCTACCAGAAGGCGTTCGTTGCGATATACGTAGAATCCCTGTTGCGCCGTCCAGCCTTCAGGGCCGCCCAGGCGCTCGTAGTCTTCAGGTGAGAGCATGTCCTTGTGCGGTAGGACATGACATTCAGCTTCGATACCTCTGATGGAGGGATGTTTGAATACGGGAGGGTTGTATGGCTTTCCGGGATGGTCCGTCATAAAGGGGTCCCAGGGCCTTACGGGCTGTCCATTGAGGAGAATTCTGAGCCGGGGCCTGCTTCCTTCAATGTATCGGTGAAAGACCATTCCAAGATGCTGCTCCACCTTGTCGGCAAGGTTAAGAAAGTCCTGAACCGTACTTCCGGGTGTAATGATTCTGTCTAGCTCCTCCCACAGCACCAATGTTCCTTTGCCTGCATCAGAAAGAGGCTCAAGACATTTCTCCGAGCCTGGGTGGGGACCCTCTAGAAGGTGCCAGCCGCCATCATGGCTATTGGCTAGATAGTCGAGGTCCCAGCGTAGAGACTGCATATTGTCGGTGCCGATTGTCGCTACAGTCAGCCTGCGACACTGTGAGAAGGAGGCGGTCTTGAGCCCAAGGCCAAAACGACCAAGATCAGACTTTGATCGCTCCTCTAGCGGGTTTCGCTCACCCAGTCTCATGGCAAGATCAAGCCCGGATGCTGACATTCCAGTGCCATTGTCTAGGCAGATAATTCGGCTACCTGTCTCTGCCCAGATGAATTCGATTCTGACCTCTGACGCACCTGCCGCAACACTGTTGTCGATAATGTCGGCCAGTGCTGTCTGTGTGTTGTAACCAAGCCCACGCAGTGCCTCGACCATTGCACTGGCCTTTGGGGGGGCATTTCGACTCTTGAATGTCGGTGGCAAGCGAACTCTCCCTGTCGAGCATGTAGCGCCCGGATTGACTCTATCTTGTGTCTTTTCCGTTTCTGATAATGCGAGCTACAACATCTGCAATCTGTCGAGCCAGCAGTGGTGGTACCGCGTTGCCGACTTGATGGAATTGCTGTGTTCTGTTTCCGAGAAAGAAATAGTTGTCAGGGAAAGTTTGCAGTCGGGCTGCTTCGCGGACAGTCAGGCTTCGGCATTGCCTGGGATCATAATGAATAAAGTAGTGACCGTCCTTGGCGATATGGCTGGTTATCGTCGTGGAGGGAATGCCCGATCTCTGCACACGAAAACGGTCGCTGAACTTTCCAGTTTTCCAGTTTTTATGGTCTGGTTCGAGTCCTGGCAGGTTGAAGTCATGGTGGCCTTTGGGCGAGTCCTTATATGTCTCGGCAAAGGCCGTAGCGTAAACGTATCTACGCAGATCGGAGCTCATGTGTCCTCGTGCTTCATGATTGAGCCAATACTTGAGTCGAGGATCCTGCAGCCAGCCATCGAGGTGGGTCCCTGTCACGCCATTCCATGCACTCTTTTTGAGAACGCGTAATCCTCCCGAGTTCAGGTCCCTACCGTCATAGCTGCTGGCGAGAGCGCCGAGTTTTATTGCGAGAGGCGTTCTTTTAGGCGTGTCAGCTATCTGTTTAAAGCACTCTCTATTTAGCTCTCTGAGGTGCTCCTGCACGGTCTCTGACCACAGGTCTGGAGAGTCCTTCACTTTGGTAAGAGTGCTCCGCAAGGGCGGAAGGCTTCCAATTACCTGTTCTATTGAAGGCCCAGGCGCAGGTGATAACTTATGATCGCCAAGGGCACCTAGGTACTCTTCAGAAACGCCAAGGAGTATCACTCGATGCCTGGCCTGAGGAACGCTGTAGTCCTCTGCCCTAATGATGTAATTGGTTGGGTCGATGCTGTCCGGTTCAGCCCCGCTTTCGTAGATGTCATCGGCTACCAGCGAACAGATTCTGTATTTAGGCCCGCTGTCGCTTTCTCCCAGTGCAGCGTCCGGATCGGCGAGATCCCGCAGTATCTGAGGGAACATCTGCTCGCCAGCTACTTTCGATGAAAGAATCCCTTTCACGTTTTCCATCACGAAGACTGCGGGTCTTTTCTTTTGAATGATCCTCAGGTATTCGCGATAGAGAAAGTGCCGATGATCGTCCTCCGCTCGATAGTCCAGTTTTCCGCGATTTCTCGCCCTACCGACGATTGAGTAGGCTTGGCATGGAGGGCCACCGATCAGAACCCATGGCTTGGTTTCGTCGAGGCGACTTTCCAGAATTTTATCGAGCCGGGTGTTGCCTTCCTCTGTACCCAGCTCCAGCAGCTGCGCCTCGTTGTCAGCATGCTTCCATGCCTCAAAACTTCTGCTTGTGTAGGGTTCCATTACATCTGCTGTTTCGCAAAAGTTGTAATAGTCCTCTAGGGCCTCGGGTTGTTGGTTTTTCAGCAGCCGGTAAAAGGCTCGAAGTCGCAGTGTGGAGCGTGCGGATATCTCCATCTCGGCTGAAACCTTGATCTCGAAGGTCGAGACATCGTTGCTGGAGTGAGAGGAAAAGCCCTCACCGAGGCCTCCTGGGCCAGCAAAGAGATCCACAATTTGAATGGGGTAACTACGACTCATGAAACCACGCTGTTTTGAGGACGCACTAAGTGGATGTCGTTGACCGCGCCACAAGATCCCGGATGATGGCTGGCATCAAAGGGAAAGGCACCAGGCCGGAAATGACAGTCAGGCGCTTTCTGCACGCTCATGGCTACCGGTTCCGACTTCATCGCAAAGACCTGCCGGGAAAACCGGATATTGTACTGTCTCGACTCAGGGTCTGTATTTTTGTACACGGGTGTTTTTGGCATCACCATGCTGGATGTAAATATGCTGTCTTGCCCAAGACACGGGCCGATTTCTGGGCGGCCAAACTTCAATCCAATGCTGAAAGGGACTTGAAGGTATTGCAGAGAGTGGAGGATGACGGATGGCGCGTTATCGCCGTGTGGGAGTGCGAGCTCAGAGTCCCCGAGGTTGCCCTGCGTACTTTGCTTGAGCGCCTGAGGGCTCTTGAGTGATGCGTAAGACTGCTGCCAGTGAGCCCCCCTGTGCTCTGATGCGTTCACAAGGCTTCGTCGAGGGCGGTTAGAACGCTTAAAGTCCACGCGTGGCACTCCCATCCGCCTGATCCGCTTCTCTTCAGATAGTGGCTTAGGGAGCCCGTAAGTAGTTTGTTGATATCCGCGACAGGGTATCCAAGTACCAACTCAGCGTGGGCAGCCCGATCCCCTGGGTTGTCTGCAAAGTATCTCAATAGATCCAATGCGATGGTTCCAAGTTTTGCCGTGCGCTCCAAAAGCGTGTTCTCTCCAAGTGAGGGAGTGCGACCTTTTGGCGGGAGAAGAAGCTCTTCGACCCATACGGATTCGCTCAGAAGTTCGGTGAGGTCCGAAATCACGGCGCCACGTTCTATGGTGCGGTAGGCACCTATAGTTTCCTGGGCGCATTCGGCCTGTGTTCTCAGGGCTTGGTCATCTACCTCTGGTTTTTGCGTCTCATCTGCTGGTATCCAATCCCAGTCCAGTGTTTTCTCATCTTCAATGGATATGGCTGTACCGAGCTCAGACCCTGTATTTTCAGCAGATGGATTTGTAGGGGGAAGCGGGGTGCTGGATCTTTCGCTGAAAAGCAGCTGCATGCGTATCAGCTTGCTCAGACGCTCTGAATCATGCTTTTCGCGGAGGAAATCTACTAGCAGGTCGCGCGCTTCATTCTCTAGGCCAACAGACACCAGCGAGGAAGATGCGCGTATAACGCCATGGGGCAGATTTTCTCGGAAGCAGGCACGAAGGACTTCTGTGCAGTCATTGATGTGAGTTGGGAGCGACTCTGGTAGTACGCGAGTGACAAGCTCCACCCAGTCGTCAAGGTTCGCATTTCCTTGGTAAAGGGTCGCATCGTGTTCGGTTTCGATATGGATACAGCCGTCTTCTACTGGCCAGAGCAGTTTTCTGTAGGTGACGGCAGGCCGCCCTCCATCCATTCTGAGGGGGCGCGTGATGCGGTCAATTTCCTGTCCGCGAGACATCACTCTTACCGCTACTTCCATATCCCATCGCCTAGCCGCTAACTGGCAGTACTATGTGTTGCAGTGCTGGCCACATGCCGCATCATGCCTAGAAATGACGACACCTCCAAGGGGCGTCTAGCTCTTAGCCTGAAACATCAGTGCTGGCTGTAGTGGCGCGTGCCGCTGTCGACCTGCTGGATAGACTGATCGGAATCTCAATTCGCCCAACCACCTGTCCTCTACCAAACAGTGCAGGCTTCTTGGGTTTGCGCACCTTGGATAAATCGGCGTCCGCAGCGGCTCGTATATACACCGTTCGACCAGCTCCGGATCGCCTGTCGCCGTAAACGTTAATCGAGTCTGTCGACTGGTGACCCATGATGTATGCCAGGCTCTCGCCGCTTTCACCTGAGGCTTTCAGGTTTGATCCCAGCTGATGTCTGAAGCTTTTCAGTGTCGGGTGCTGTTTGCGCCTAGGCCACAGGGCTCTGCATTCTTTACGCAGACGGTCTCGGATCGCGGTATCCGTTCTCGGGCAATTGCTCATCCAGTGTGCTGCTTCGGCAACCGATTTGAGCAACTCTGGGTTTTCAATCGCAAGAGTACGGTCTGCGCCACGCTCTAGTGGGGCGCTTTTTTTGCCTCCGATAATTTCTACCTGATTATCTCCTACCGTGACAGTGCGCATTTCGCACGGGCGTACTCCCAGGTAGTAAGCAAGAACAACGCATAGAGCTTCGTCGAGAAAGCCACGAGCGCGCAGGTGCAGGATGAGCTCCCAGAAATCATCATCGGAAACTGCGCGGACTTTCTTTGTTTTGGGTTTTCTAGGCAGTTTTGAACCAGGGGCAGTGACCGGATTGACCAGCTTCTGGATAGCCTTAGCCGCGTTGCGGTTTCCGCGTGCTATCTGATCGTTTATAAGCGCACTCTTCAGCGTGCTGAAGCTATTCGGTTGATACGCGCTTGCAGAGGTAAGCAAGGCTGCGCAGATCTGCGCTGAATCCGGTGCATCTGAACCACATCGTTTCTGATAGAAGTTACGGGCTCTGGTTTGGTATCGCTTCAAAGTGGTTGGGTGCATAGTCGTCATCTCTTTTTTATTGTTTTGATGACAAAGCTAAGCCGCTTCGCGAATGGCGTCGTGTCAGCTCGAACTACACTGAAATGCACTACGCCTTCGCTTCGTTTTTTCTCGTTCCGTTCGAACTGCCACAACGCCCTCTTACTCGCGCCGCGAGTAAGAGGTGCGCGCTCTCACTCACGCGACACTGCTTCATCTACATTCAGCGTGCGCGTGGAGCAAAAGCGCGCGCAAGCGGTTTGTCATCAAAAAAGAAAAAGCAGCCGCGCCAAGGCGCCGAAGAAGCGACGGCAATGCCTGGCAGTGCATCGACGGGGAGGGGGCAAAGCGTTGGTCAGCTCAAAAGTGCTGGCCATGAAAAGGGAAATTAGCTATATGAAAATATCGCTAAGCAGCTGATTTATATAGTTTCAAGTAGTGAATATAACCGAAAAAACCAGTGTCAGTTCTGGCACTGGCGCTGCCACTCTTGGCGCTCAGATTGCCTGTGGTGGCGCTCTGCTACGCCATTACGGGCACCGTCAGTGCCTGTAGTGGCACTGCCTTCGTGTGTACCGGTATCTTTGCGATACTAGAGCTGTATCGCATGCCATACCCCACGAGTATCGCTTTTCCTCTGTCACATGCACGGCGTGTCGCAACATGACTATGCGATATGACCTGCGTGTCGCATTTCACTCTGCCATACCCTTGGTGTGTCGCAATCCCCTGTTGCGATACGAGCGCCATATGGTCGCTGCCGAATAGTGCTGGGTCTTCGCCATGTGCGAGATTGCACCCCCACATGACCACCACTTCCCATCGCGCAGGGGATCATTGGGTGAGCCTACACTGCTCGCCTCTGCCCCCCCATCAGCGTGCATGAGGCAAGGAAGCCGGTAGGTCGGATTGGGCTGGACTGCCTTCAACCCAAAGCAGCTTCCTAGGTCGCTTGTCGTCACGGCACTCGCGATTGTATTAACAATTTTGATAAGCAAAGCCAGACTGCGATACTCCGGTCTTACGGCATTGGCGGAGTGTCATGCGCCGAGAGTGTCGCAGGGGAGTTGTCATACGCGTGGTGTATTGCATCTTCAAAAATGCAAAAGGCCGCAGGTCAGCTGCGGCCTTTTATCCATCATCCTGTTGCATCAAAAATCTCCAGGCGAGGACTACCCCCCGTTTAGATGGGGATGAAAACTAGTGCTGCGCTTTCTTGGCTTTACGCCCCCGTGTTTTCCGACCTATCTGGCTAGACATCAGATGCTTGAAGTGCTGCCAGCTAATGTGGTCTAAAGGGACGTTGTAGCTCAACCCGCGCTCCATTTGCTCCAGCAGGACAAGACTCGCTGGTTTATCTAGGTAGTGCTCCACAGTCACCTCTGGGGTATCAACTTTGTGCCCGAGAAGGTGCGCAATCGTCGTGGCAGGGATGCCTGATCGTTCAAGGCGGATTGCAAATGTGCGGCGGAAACTTTTGAAATTAAATCCACCGTCCATGGCGACAGGGCAATGTTCGCCGATAAATCCGGTGCCGGTAATTGGCCCACAAAAGAAACGGCTAGCTGCACGTGAGTAAAGGTGCTTATCGTCGAAGATTAGTTCTGAAAATAGTAGTGCATCTTTACCGTCGGCTTGGCGTCGCTCTTCGACAAAGTCGAGAAAGCCTATTTCAATTAGCTTTGAGCATATAGGTATTTCACGTGCAGACTGCGCGTTTTTTAGTGACTTATTGAAACCGTTAGCGTTGATACTGATTAGATCGACACCATAAACATCTTGGATCACATCATGCGCGCGGAGTTGGCAAAGTTCGTTCAGTCGCGCACCTGTAAAAAGGCCGAGCGGCATTAGCCAGAAACTATAACTAGTTGCGTTCTGCAGTACCGTATTTCGATCAATATTTGCAGCGTACTGCCTGTAGGGCCAGGCGTTGAAAAGGCTAACCAAATTGGAGTCGAGAAATGCCTTGGTGACTGCAGTGCTTTTGGTTTTGCAGCTTTCAACCTTAAACGGTTTACCGATCAGATTATCACCGACAGCTTCATCAATCATCCGATTGAAAAGACTGTAGTACGCGTGAAGGTTCTCGCCTTGACTGCCCGATTTGCTGTTTTGTTTAAGCAGCATGGGTAGCTCGTCCTTCAATGCCTGGACGTCGACGGTGCCGAGTTCTGCGACGCGGCGCGAAGGATTAGCTGCAGTCAGTATCAACTTCAGCTTCATCATACGAGCGCGAAGCATGTAAACGTTTTTTTGTGAGTAATCGTTTTCGCGTAAGAAGCGTGCGAGCACCGTATCTAGGAACTCACTCAGCAACGGTGAGTAGTGATGTCGATTGAGCGCATCGATAATGCTGGAAAGATGTGGCATCGCAAGTTCGAGAGTTTTCTCGTGACCAGGAGCTACGGTCAGATATAAGCCGTTAAAAATTGGAACTGACAGAGGGGGGATGTTGTTTACATTCATGTTTGCCTCGCTAGTGGGTGAGGCTTAAACATATATCTGTATAGATAACCAGTCAATGCGAAATCTATTAGGATTTACTCTGTGATAGATAGTATTGACAGTTTGTCAATGGTTAAACCCCGCACCCCAAGGGGCGCGGGTGATTTCTCCCTCGGCGCTCGCTATAAATTATTTTTGCACGTATGACTTCCAATGCCGTTTTTCGAGCCTTTTGGGCGCGTTAGCCATCTGAGTTACTATCGGGCGTCCCACAGTGAAGGCTCCCTGCCGTTCTTGAAGTCGCTGATAGTTCAAGTAATGGAGATGCTCGATGGACGTCCCGAAATCGATTTTATCGATCTCGGCTTTAAGCACATCTGCGGGATAACATTCGCCGTAACCGCCGGTAGTGCTGCGATCCGCGTGCCCCACCAGCGCTTTGCCAATCAGCATGTCTAGCTTCTGTCGCCGGAATTGGTTGATAAAGGTATGACGCAGGCCATGGAACGTGAGCGCGTCATCGCCTAGCCCACAAAGCCCTAAATAGCCCTTGCTGTCTTTGTCTGAACCAAGAAACCAACGACTTGCTATGTGCCCTGGTGAAAGATCCCCGTATGTGCGGATGTTTTCAAAAAGCGGTGCTGTCAGATCATTTCCAGCCGCTATTAACCTCTGCTGATGAAAGTCGAGAAAGCCGGTAGCTAGGAGGACTTTGTGCAGTGGGACTAGACGTTCCGAATCAGCAGTTTTCAGCTGCCTCGCACCCGTTCGGCTGATGCTAATGACCCAGGTACCGAGCTCTTCGCGGATATCGTCTAGACGCAACTGGCAAAGCTCGCTGAGGCGTGCACCGCTGTACAGTCCTAAAATCGGCAGCCAAAAACGGTAGTCATCAAGCCGCCAGCGCGGCGGCTCAGTGAGGGAGTAAACCGGGCCAGCTAACAGCTTCTCAATCTGCCCCGGGCTATAAGTGCGCTTCCTTGGCGAATCCGCGCCCTTGGTGCTGAATGTCAGGCCTGCAGCGATGTTCTCTTTCAGATAGCCTTGGTCGTGCGCATAACCAATGACAGCCCGGGCAAGCTCGAAGAACTTCTTCGCCGTGCGTGCGTTGATCGGTTCGTACTTGCCATTCTGGATGAGTTTGCTCAGTGGCTGATTACGCGTTGCACGCAGGCGATGACGGTTCTTTGGATAGCCGCGCAACTGGTCGCGCAAGGCATTAAATTCGGCGCGCGTCAGCGTATCGATGCGGCGGTGCGCGCCGATTAGTTCTGCTAATCCCTCTAGTCGTGCACGCATCGTGATTCGTGTTCGGGGATTTGACCAAGCGCCTTCCCGAATCTGCCGCTCTTCGAACTCTTTAATTAGCCCTCCGAAATGCAGGCTCTCAGACATCATGGGCGCGGGCGCAATGATGCAGTTATTACTCGCAGGGGTCTCAAAGAGTGCCGCGAGTTTGGTTTTTTGGGCATTAGGCAGAACACTGCTCAGTGCGCTAAGCAGCGCAACCGTACCGGCATCCTGCGGTGGTGAGTCATTCGCCGCGACCATTTCGGGTAATGATGGCATGGGCTCAGCTGGAGGAATGGGCCCCAGCGTTCGCCGAATCAGATCGCTGATTTCTCGCATGGCCTGCTCATAAGCATCTGCTGAAGTGCTTTCAACGAAGCTCTGCAGCAGAATCTTGTCGATCTGTGCGAGTGTGGCCTGCATCAACAGCATCGCGACAATCGGCGAGCTGGTCAGCAATTCGATGCGCATATCCTTGGGCCATTTTACATTCGGGTTAAGGCGTGCGTGCTGGAGCGGGATAGAAATGCAGTACAACCCGGACTCTTCCTGAATCGTTTTGAAGCGCTTGCAGAATTCCAACGAGTCGACTTTCAGCTTTTGCTGTTTCAGATAAAAACCGACGGAGTAAGCTGATTGCGGCAAGTTGGGCGGCACATGCAGCAAGTGGCGGCCTTGATCGGGCCGGGAAAAACACAGGTACTCGTAAAGCGACATCACTGAGATGAGCGGATGCTGGGGCGCATAGCTGATGGCCTCAAGAGGCCAGGTCTCTAGCCCGATGATCGCGTTATAGATGTATGTCGCCGCATCATTTGCAGCTTCTGGATCGCGTGTTCCGAGTGGCCAGTCGAAACGGGTAAAACCAATGTTGAGTGTCCTTATCAGTTGCGGGCTGGGAAATAGTGCGAAATAAATTTCACCGCCAGGCTCTTGAGTGAAGAGTACAGGGTGCTCCTGGCACTCTTTCATCAAGCGCTGATGCCCGCGCGTAGGATCACTCGAAGCCAGCCTTGATGGCGAGGGGCGAATGGCCCAGACCTTGTTAGTGTCTGACAGGGTAAGCTTGATCTCGTCATGAAATTTGCTCAGATCACGAAGAATGAGATCCGCGTCGAACGCCACGCGCTCTTCGTCGCTGTTTTGCAGAAGTGCTTGGAAGCGCAGGTTCAAGTGCTTTGCGAGATCGCGTGCCAGCGCTTCGTCATACCCGAGGGACCAGCGAATTTGTGCCGGAAGCTTTAGGTTGAGTGCGAAATGCTTTGGGAAGGTGAGGTAGTACTGGAAGCCAGTTTTGGCTTGGAAGACAAGGTGTGGAACACCTGTTTTGCTTTGGCGCTTGGACATGATGACATACCTATTTGGATTCACAGAAGGACTGTGTGAAATCCAAAGCCATCAAAT
>NKIE01000847.1 GCA_002256055.1 Pseudomonas sp. PGPPP3
CTATCGGCATTCGCCTGAGCCAGGAAGAGGAGTACTACGGTGCTGACCTGTCGATCCACAAGATCGGCGCCACCAGCCACGACTAATCCTGATGCTGAAAACAACACAGGCGCCCATGGGCGCCTGTGTTGTTTCTATCGTCGGTGTGCTTAGTGCGAGCGCGGTACTGCGACGAGCAATTCGGTCGGTGGTTGCTCGCAATGGATCTTGCGCCCCAGCAGGGCTTCGATCGGTGGCAAGGCGTAGGCGTCGTCCTCACCGGCAAAGCTGATCGAGGTGCCGCTGGTGCCGGCCCGGCCGGTACGACCGATGCGGTGCACGTAGTCGTCAGGGGTTTCCGGTAGGGTGAAGTTGATTACGTGGCTGATGCCATCCACATGGATGCCGCGGCCGGCCACGTCGGTTGCCACCATTACGCGGATCTTGCCTTCGCGGAAGCCTTCCAGGGCCTTGATACGCTTGTGCTGCGGCACGTCGCCGGACATCTGCACGGCGCTGATACCGTCGCGTGTCAGGCGTTCTTCGATGCGCCGCACTTCGTCCTTGCGGTTGGCGAAGACCATCACCCGGGTCCAGTCGTTCTGCTTGATCAGGTTGTACAGCAGCTTGTACTTGTCGCTGCCGGCGACGGCATAGACGTGCTGCTCGACGGTGTCGCTGGCGACGTTTTCCGGTTCGATCTCAACGATGGCCGG
>NKIE01000047.1 GCA_002256055.1 Pseudomonas sp. PGPPP3
TACCAGGCCAGGTCGAGGTCACGCACCTGCAGGCGCAGCCAGCAGCCACGCAAAATGTCGAAGGCGCCGTCGGCCAAGGGCTCGGCAAACAGACGATTTAGGCTCTTTTCAAGGGCCAAGCGCTGCAACACAAAGGGCACATGGCGAGTCAGCGGCAAGCAGCGCTCGGCACCGCGTAGGAACAAACCGGCAGGTTTCAACATACGCCCAACTCCTCAGCCCGCAGCATGCCCGGGCGGCCATGCCAGTAGCCATTGCAGCCCTCCACCGCGAGCGGCGGCAAGCCACCGTTGCGCACCGCATCGAAGGCCGCGATCACCTCTTCCATGCCTTGGGCCCGCGGGCTCAGGCGCAGCAGGTCGACGCCGGCCGCCGGCAGCGACGGGTAGTCGGCCAACAGGTTATGCACCTCGGCTGACATGGTCTGGATGCCGTTGAGGGTGAACAGCGGCGTGCCGTCCTGGCTGAACATGTTCATGCCCTCGGGGTACTTCTCGCAGCAAATCGCGCAATCGTCCTTGGCCAGGTTGTGCGCCCGCGCGGTGAAACAGCGCGCCGAATAGGCCAGCGGCAGATGGCCATAGGCAAACACCTCGATCTGCGGCAATGGCGCCACGTTGGGCAATTCCAGGTACTGGGCGCGGGCCAGGCGGATCAGTTCGGCCGAGCATTCCACCGGCGGCACCCAGCGCTGCAGGCCGCAGGCGGTGAACTCGGCCAGGGCGTGGCCGTTGTAGATATTCAGGGCCGCACCGCCGACAAAACCGACGCCCTTGGCGGCGAGAAACTGCACCGCCGCCAGGTCATTGGCCTCCACCCTCAGCTCGCCGTTGTCACACAGGCGCCGCAGGCTGGAGAGCTCGGAGGCAGCCTCCAGCAAGGTCAGCCCGCTGATCACCAGCTCCGCCGAACAGGCCTCGCGCAGGTCGCGGGCCAGGCCCAGCCAGTCATCCAGCGACAGGGCGCGGCGTTTGCTGCACACCGTCTCGCCCAGATAGATCACGTCCAGCGGTTGGCTGGCCATCTCGGCATAAAAATCCAGCAATTGCTGGCGCTGCCAACCAAACAGCACCGGGCCAAGTGTCAGTTGCATGTGCATTCCCCTTATTGCCAGGCGCGGTGGTAGGCGCCCAGGGTGGTCTGGCTGCCTTCGGACAACGCCGCCAGCGCACTGCGCCAGTCCGGCGCCACGCTGAAGCTGTGCGGGGCTTTGCTGTAGGCGTCCAGTGCCGCGCGCCAGACTTTGGTGACCTGCTCGACATAGGCCGGGCTGCGTTGCCGCCCTTCGATCTTCACCGCCGCCACGCCCATGCTCACCAGCTCGGGAATCAGCTCGATGGTGTTCAGACTGGTGGGTTCTTCCAGGGCATGAAAGCGCTGGCCGTCGACCACGAAACGGCCCTTGCACAAGGTTGGATAGCCGGCGGATTCGCCTTCGGCGTAACGGTCGATCAACACGCCATTGAGGCGCGCACTCAGGCCTTCGGCATCTTCACTCCAGCGCACTGCCTTGGCCGGCGAGCAGACACCGCAGAGGTTTGGCGACTCGCCAGTCAGGTAGGACGACAGGTGGCAACGGCCCTCGGCCATGATGCACAGGCTACCAAAGGCAAACACCTCGATCGGCACCGCGCTCTTACTTGCTAACTGTTTGACCTGAGCCAGCGACAGCACCCGCGGCAATACCGCACGGCGGATGCCGTAGCGCTCCTGGAAGAAATTCAGGGCGCCGACATTGGTCGCCGAGCCCTGTACCGACAGGTGCAAATTGAGGTTGGGATGGCGCCGCGAGGCGTAGGCCAGCACCCCAGGGTCAGCGGCAATCAGCGCGTCCACCCCCAGTTCGGCGGCATGGTCGACCGCCCGCTGCCAACGCGCCCAGCCATCAGCTCGGGCGTAGGTATTGACGGCGATGTACAGCTGGCGGCCCTGCTGACGGATCAGTTCAAGACCGCTTTGCAGCTGTTTTTCATCCAGATTGAGGCCAGCGAAATGGCGCGCATTGGTGTCATCGCGAAAGCCCACATAGATAGCATCAGCACCTTGGCGCACCGCCGCCTTGAGCGCGGGCAGGCTGCCTGCCGGACAGACCAGTTGCATGGCTACTACTCCTGAGGTGTGGCCAACGGGCAAACCCCCACGGCCGAGCCAAAACTTGGCTGCCGGCACTCTAGGATTACGCCCTCGCGCCAACCTTGACCAAGATCAACGCTGACTCAGCACCACCCTGCGACGCAGTAGCACAGGCCCACCTGCAACCGTCCCTCGCCTAAGGCATAAGCCGTGGGCTTAGATGTGTTCGCCCAGCAACTCAAATAGCTCGCTGATATTGGCCTCGTTTCGTTTGTAATAGGTCCACGGCCCAATGCGCTGTGAGCTAACCAGTTGCGCACGCTGCAAGGCGGCCAGGTACAGCGATACCGTGGATTGCGACAGCCCGACTTTGTCTTGAATGATGCTGACGCACACGCCGATCTGCTCTGGGTCGGCCTCTTGGCTGGGGAAGTGCTCACGCGGATTCTTCAGCCACGTCATGATCTGCAGGCGGGTGGGATTGGCCAGGGCTTTCAGGGCTTCATTGATATCGATCGTCATCAGGTCACTCGGATGCTTATTCCTAGATATCAAGATATGCCGATCCCACGCCGAGCACCAGCCGCATGACTCACCCGCCGGCGCCGTCAGCCGTTGACCGTGGCAGGCTTATACCGCGGGTAATCGCTGTAGCCCTGCGCCGTGCCGCCGTACATGGTGTTCGGATCAAGTGGGTTGAGCGGCCATTGCTGCTGGATTCGCTCAGGCAAATCCGGGTTGGCAATAAAGCCGCGGCCAAAGCCGACCAGATCCGCCAGGCCGGCCTCGATGGCCTGCTGCGCACGCTCCGGGGTGTACTTGCCGGCGTAGATCAGCGCGCCGCTGAAGCTGGCACGCACCGCCTGGCGAAATCTCAGCGGCAACTCCGGGGCATTTTCCCAGTCGGCTTCGGCCAGGGAGATATAGGCAATGCCAAGGTTTTCCATCAGCGCAACGGCGGCCAGATACGTCTGCTGCGGATCCTCCTCGACCAAGCCGAGGTAAACCCGCGCCTCATCGGTGCTGCTGAACAACGGAGCAAAACGCACCCCAACTTTGTCCGCGCCCATCACCTCGACTACCGCCTGCGTGATTTCCGCAAGAAAGCGCAGCCGATTGCTCAGGGAGCCGCCGTATTCGTCACTGCGCTGATTGCTGTGGGCGGAGATGAACTGATTGACCAGATAGCCATTGGCGCAGTGCAACTCGACCCCGTCAAAGCCGGCTTCCAAGGCATTGCGCGCGGCCTGGGCATACAACTGGACCAATTCCTTGACCTCGACGGTGCTCAACTCACGCGGCATCGACGGCTCGGCCAGGGCACCCGCGCCCGGCGCGGTTTCGATAAACACACTGACGTTAGCGGCGGCAATCGCCGAAGGAGCTACCGGCGCTGCACCGTTTGGCTGCAAGGAGGTATGCGAGACCCGCCCCACATGCCAGAGCTGGGCAAAGATCGGCTTGCCCTCGGCATGCACGGCTGCAGTAACCAGTTTCCAACCGTCAATCTGCGCTTGGGTGTGAATGCCCGGCGTCCAGGCATAGCCCTGGCCACGCGGTTCGATTTGAGTGCCCTCGGTAATCAGTAGGCCGGCGCTGCTGCGCTGGCGGTAGTACTCGGCCATCAACGGATTGGCGATATTGCCCGGTTGAGTGCTGCGTGAACGGGTCAACGGCGGCAACACCAGGCGATTGTCGAGGCGGTAAGGGCCCAATAGCAGCGGGGAGAAGAGTGCGGGGTAATTCATGCCAATTCCTACAAATCTAGATTTATCGATATCTGCACCGCCAATTCACCAGCCTGGCAGGCACTGTTCGTGCACTGCGCTGAGGGCGGGTTGCGGTGACGCCTTTCTAAACTCACCTTAATATCGAGATATGTCAATATGCAAATTAGATGAATAACAGATTGCATTTAGGTGTCACTCGTCCTCGTAAAAAATCGCTAGACGACTGGTCTAGTTGCTATGTATCGTGCCGCCCCATGAAGACCGCCTACGACGACACCCGCCAACACCTACTTGCCACCGGCCACCTGATCATGGCCGCCAAGGGCTTTTCTGGCGTGGGTTTGAACGAAATCCTGCAAACGGCCGGTGTGCCCAAAGGTTCGTTCTATCACTACTTCAAGTCCAAAGAGCAATACGGCCAGGCCCTGCTGGAAGACTACTTCAGCCAGTACCTGAGCCAGGTCGATCAACGCTTTGCTGAACCGCAACAAAACGCCCGAGAACGTCTGATGGGCTACTGGCAGCAGTGGCTGGCCGGTTACAGCGGCCCATGCAGTGAGCAAAAATGCCTGGTGGTGAAACTCAGTGCCGAAGTGGCTGACCTGTCCGAACCGATGCGCCTGACCCTGCGCGACGGCACCGACCAGATCATCCAGCGCTTGGCCGACTGTATCAGCGCCGGTGAGCAGGATGCTTCGTTACCGCCCCACGATGCCCCGGCCATGGCGGCCATGCTTTACCAACTGTGGTTGGGCGCCAGCCTACTGGCCAAGTTGCAACGCACCAGCCAGCCGATGCAACAAGCCATGCAAATGACCGTACGCCTGCTAGGCTGAGCCCCAGCACACCACCCGCCCCGTGAGGCGGGTATTTTTTTAACCTGATACTAGACGACTGGTCTAATAAATCAGTCGACCACCCACAAGGACTTCTCCATGTCGCAAAGCCCGCTACACAACCGCCGCCTGGTACTGGCCTCTCGGCCCCATGGCGCGCCCACCACGGCCAACCTGCGCCTGGAGCAACAAGCCATCCCTACCCCCGCCGAAGGCCAGGTATTGCTGCGCAGCGTCTACCTGTCCCTCGACCCGTACATGCGTGGGCGCATGAGTGACGCCGCCTCCTATGCCGCCAGCGTTGCTATTGATGAGGTAATGGTTGGCGCCACCGTCAGCCGGGTGATGGTCTCCCACCACCCGCAGTACAGCGTCGGTGACTGGGTGCTGGCCTATGGCGGCTGGCAGGATTACGCCCTGTCGGACGGCAGCGACCTGACTGCGCTGGGACCAAACCCGCGCACCCCCTCCCACGCCCTGGGCATCCTCGGCATGCCGGGGTTCACCGGCTACATGGGCCTGCTGGATATCGGCCAACCTAAGGCCGGCGAAACCCTGGTGGTTGCCGCCGCCACTGGCCCGGTCGGCGCCACGGTCGGGCAGATCGGCAAGCTCAAGGGCTGCAAGGTGATCGGTGTCGCTGGCGGTGCAGAAAAGTGCCGCTACGCGGTTGAGGTGCAAGGCTTCGATGCCTGCCTGGATCACCACGCCAGCGACTTTGCCGAGCAATTGGCCCACGCCTGCCCGCAAGGCATCGACATCTACTATGAGAACGTTGGCGGCAAGGTCTTCGATGCCGTACTGCCGTTGCTCAACACGGCCGCACGGATTCCGGTCTGCGGTCTGATTGCTCAATACAACGCCACCGCCCTGCCCGACGGCCCGGACCGCATGGCCTTGTTGATGCGCACAGTGCTGACCAAACGCCTGAAAATTCAGGGCTTCATCATTTTTGACGACTACGCACCGCGCTACCCCGAGTTCGCCAAAGACATGCAGGCCTGGCTCGCCGCCGGACAAATCCATTACCGCGAAGACCTGGTGGAAGGCCTGGAAAACGCCCCGCAAGCCTTTATCGGCCTGCTGCAAGGGCACAACTTCGGCAAGCTGGTTATCCGTGTCGGCGCAGACGACTAATCCCCAACCTCAACAGCGAGCACACCTTATGCACATCCTTATGGTTTTGACCTCCCACGACCAACTCGGTGATACCGGCAAGAAAACCGGCTTCTGGCTGGAAGAGTTCGCCGCACCCTATTACGTATTCAAGGACGCCGGCGCCACCGTCACCCTCGCCTCGCCTAAAGGTGGCCAGCCACCGCTGGACCCGAAGAGCGACGAGCCGGATGCACAAACCGCGGCGACCGAGCGTTTCCGCGCCGACAGCGACGCCCAGAGCGCCCTGGCCAACACCCAGGTACTGGCTGGACTGGTGGCTACGGACTACGACGCCATCTTCTACCCAGGTGGTCATGGCCCACTCTGGGACCTGGCCGAAGACCGTCACTCAATCGCCTTGATCGAAGCCTTCGCCGCTGCCGGCAAACCTGTTGGGACGGTCTGCCATGCGCCTGGCGTACTGCGCCACACCAAAGGCAGCGATGGTTTGCCGCTGGTGCACGGCAAGCGCGTAACCGGCTTCACCAACAGCGAAGAAGCCGCTGTGCAACTGACTGACATCGTGCCATTTCTGGTCGAGGACATGCTCCAGGCCAATGGTGGCCTGTACAGCAAAGCCGCTGATTGGAGCAGCTACGTGGTCAGTGATGGCAACCTGTTGACCGGCCAGAACCCAGCCTCCTCAGAAGCCACCGCCAGTGCCCTGTTGGCGCAACTGGCCTAACACAACATATAAAAAAGCCCCGCAATCGCGCACGCGCTGGTTGTGGGGCTTTTTTATATGTACACCCGACCTGCAACCGACTCACGGCCAGCCGCAACGCTTCGTACCTGACAAATGACTGCACCATTTGTTGAGCAACAACAGACCGCCTGACCTTCATTAGGACTGCATCAGAGCAAAGGTTTCAACGTCGGCCAGACGTTATCCAACAGCCGAGGCTGGGCCGCAGCAGTCGGGTGAATGCCATCCGCCTGCGTCATCAGCGGCAAACCTGCCGCACCTTCCAGCAGGAAAGGCACCAAGGCAACATCCTGTTCCTTGGCCACTTGCGGGAACACGTCAGCGAAAGCGGTGGTGTAACGCAGGCCATAGTTAGGTGGTAACTTCATCCCCAGTATCAGCACTCGGGTTCCTGCCTTGCGCGCTTGCTGCACCATGGCCGCAAGGTTTTGTTGCAATTGCGCTGGCGGCTGGCCGCGCAAGCCATCGTTGCCACCCAGCTCGACGATCAGCAGGTCCGGGCGATGCTCTGCAAGCAGCGTCGGCAGGCGCGCCAAGCCTCCTGCGCTGGTGTCGCCACTGACCGACGCATTGACCACCTGATAGTCAAAACCCTCGGCTGCCAGGCGCTGTTCGAGCAGGCTCACCCAACCCTGGCGTGTATCCAGACCAAAAGCGGCGCTGATACTATCGCCGAGCACCAGCAAGGTGCCGGCCACAGCTCCCTGGGCCCACAGCAACAACGTCACCACGGCAGTTATTCGCCACGCCCGCATCGAATCCTCCTGAGCGCCAGTGCATGAACGCCACTTTGATGAACACACCGATTCTTACTGCCCGGCACCTTAACAAAGTGGTCCCTAGCGCGGAAGGCGAGCTGAGCATCCTGCATGACCTGAGCCTGGACCTTTGCCGTGGTGACAGCCTGGCGATTGTCGGCAGCTCCGGCTCGGGCAAGTCGACCCTGCTGGGCTTGCTCGCCGGCCTCGACCTGCCCAGCAGTGGCAGCATCCACCTGGCCGGCCAGGATCTGAGCCAGCTCGATGAAGACCAGCGTGCGCGTCTGCGCGCCGAGCATGTGGGTTTCGTGTTCCAGTCGTTCCAGTTGCTCGACAGCCTCAATGCTCTGGAAAACGTCATGCTGCCGCTGGAACTGGAAGGCCATGCCGATGCCCGCCAACGGGCACGCGCCCTGCTTGAGCGGGTGGGCCTGGGGCATCGTCTGACCCACTACCCGCGCCAGCTGTCCGGTGGCGAGCAGCAGCGCGTGGCGATTGCCCGTGCCTTTGTTGCCGAACCGGCCGTGCTGTTCGCCGATGAACCCACCGGCAACCTCGACAGCCATACCGGCGAGCGCATCTGCGACCTGCTGTTTGAACTCAACCGTGAACGCGGCGCCACCCTGGTGCTGGTCACCCACGATGCCCGCCTGGCCCAGCGCTGCAATCGGCAAATCCGCCTTGAGGCCGGGCAGTTGGTCGATACCGTGCCTACCCTATGAGCCGCCTGCCGTTCAGCCGCTTATTGGCCTTAGCAGGCCGCCAACTGCTGCGCGATGCCCGCGCCGGCGAATTGCGTACCCTGTTCGCCGCGCTGCTGATTGCCGTCGCCGCCAGCACCGCCATTGGCTATTTCAGTACCCGCCTGAATGACGGCATGCTGCTGCGCGCCAGCGAGTTTCTTGGCGCCGACCTGCAAATCAAAGGCAGCACCGCCGCCAGCAGCGAACAACTTGATACCGGCACCACCCTAGGCCTTCAATCTGCCCAGGTGGTGGAATTTGCCAGTGTGATCGCCAGCGACACGGGCATCCAACTGGCCAGCGTCAAGGCCGCGGACAATGCGTACCCCTTGCGCGGCCAGCTCAGAAGCGCCGCCACACCTTACGGCCCCGAGCAGCCCGGCGAGGGGCCACAAGCCGGTGAAGCCTGGGTCGAAGTGCGCCTGCTCAACGCCCTCAATCTGCAAGTGGGCGATAGCCTCGAGGTGGGCCGCAAGCTCTTGCGCATCAGCCGGGTACTGACCTACGAGCCCGATCGCGCCGGCGACTTTTACAGCCTGGCCCCACACCTGTTGATGCATCTGGACGACCTGGCCGCGACTGACATCGTGCAGCCCGGCAGCCGCGTCACCTATCGCCTGCTCTGGCGTGGCGAGGCTGCGGCCCTGGCACGCTATCGCGAAGCGGTAACGCCAGGCCTGCAGGCCCAGCAAAAACTCGAAGATGCCCGCGATGGCAATGCCCAAATTGGTAACGCCCTGGGCCGCGCCGAACGCTATCTAAATCTCGCCAGCTTGGCGGCGATCCTGCTCGCCGGCGTCGCCGTGGCGTTGTCAGCCTCGCGCTTTGCCGCCCGGCGTTTCGATGCCAGCGCACTGCTGCGCTGCCTGGGCCTATCACGGCGCCAGGCGCTGGGGTTGTTCAGCCTGCAACTGGCCATCCTGGGCATAGCCGCCAGCCTCGGCGGCGCGGTGCTTGGCTGGCTGGCGCAGCAGGTGCTGTTCTATTTACTGCAAGGCCTGCTGCCCGCAGATATCCCCTCCGGTGGTCTCTGGCCGGCACTGGCAGGCATGGCCACCGGGCTGGTTGCCCTCGCCGGCTTTGCCTTGCCGCCACTGGCTGCGCTGGGCCGCGTACCGCCACTGCGGGTGCTGCGCCGCGATTTGCTCCCCGTACCCGCCAGCTCCTGGCTGGTGTACGGCGCTGCCTTGCTGGCGCTGGGGCTGATCATGTGGCGCCTGAGCCTGGATGTGGCCTTGCCCCTGGCCCTGCTGGGCGGCGGCTTGCTCACAGCGTTACTGCTTGGCGGCTTGCTGCTGTTGGGCCTGCGCAGTCTGCGACGCTTCCTAGCCAATGCCGGCTTGAGCTGGCGCCTGGGTTTGGGTCAGTTGCTGCGTCAGCCGTTGGCCGCCGCCGGCCAGGCGCTGGCGTTTGGCTTGATTATTCTGGCCATGGCGCTGATCGCCTTGCTGCGCGGCGAGCTGCTGGACACCTGGCAAAACCAGTTGCCCGCCGACGCCCCCAATCATTTCGCCCTGAACATTCTGCCGGACGAGCAAGCTGCCTTCGCCGCCCACCTGGCCACGCTCACGTCCCATCCGCAACCGCTGTACCCGGTGGTGCCGGGGCGTTTGCTGCTGGTTAATGGTGAGCCACTGCGACAAACCGTGAGCAAGGAGTCGCGGGGCGAGCGCGCCCTAAACCGCGACCTCAGCCTGACCTGGGCCGCCGACATACCGGCGGACAACCAGTTGCTGGCCGGCCACTGGTGGCAGGCAAAATCGAACGACAGCCTGCCCGGCGTATCGGTGGAAGCCGAACTGGCCGCCAGCCTGCAGCTAAAACTGGGCGACCGCCTGAGCTTCAACGTCGGCGGCCTCAACCGTGACGCCCAAGTCACCAGCCTGCGCAAGGTGGACTGGAACAGCTTCCAGCCCAACTTTTACATGATCTTCGAGCCCGGCACCCTGCAAGACCTGCCCACCACCTACCTGACCAGTTTCTACCTGCCCGCCCAACAGGATCGGCAGTTGCTGGCGCTGGCCCGCGCCTTCCCCACCGTCACCTTGTTGCAGGTCGATGCCCTGGTGGCGCAACTGCGCAGCATCCTCGCGCAAGTCACCCTGGCCATCGAGTTTGTCTTGCTGTTTGTGCTGGCCGCCGGGCTGGCGGTGCTGTTTGCCGGGCTGCAGACCACCCTCGATGAACGCATCCGCCAGGGCGCATTGCTACGGGCACTGGGGGCGGAACGGCGCCTGCTGGTGCGCGCCCGGCGTGCTGAATTTGGCCTGCTCGGCGCCGCCAGCGGACTGCTTGCAGCCCTTGGCTGCGAATTGATAAGCGCCCTGCTCTATCAACTGGTCTTCGACCTGGCGTGGCACCCTCATCCCTGGCTGTTGCTGTTGCCCTTGCTCGGCGCACTGCTGGTCGGTGGCGCAGGCGTGCTCGGCACTCGTCGCGCCCTGAATGCCAGCCCGCTGACCGTGCTACGCGAGGGCTGAGCTTGTTAAACTCGCCACTCACTCATCACCTGCACAGCCCATGAGCCGCTATCGCCCACCTCGCTCCGCCGGCACTGCCCTGATCACCCCCGAAGGCGAGGCGCGCATGCGCGCCGAACTGCACGAACTTTGGCATGTGCGTCGCCCGCAAGTGACGCAGTCGGTCAGCGAAGCGGCCGCCCAAGGGGATCGTTCCGAGAACGCGGAATACACCTATGGCAAAAAAATGCTGCGAGAGATCGACAGCCGGGTGCGTTTTCTGACTAAGCGCCTCGAGAACCTCAAGGTCGTCGACAGCCGCCCCAGCGACCCTAACAAGGTCTACTTCGGCGCCTGGGTGAGCCTGGAGGATGACGATGGCCACGAATCGCGCTACCGGATTGTCGGCCCCGACGAACTGGATCTGAAGACCCAGCAAATCAGCATTGATGCCCCACTGGCTCGCGCCCTGATCGGTAAGGCCCTGGATGCCGAAGTACGCGTACAGACGCCCACCGGGGAAAAAGCCTGGTATATCGTCGCCATCGAATACCCCTGAGTAAGGCTGACTGCGGCCCACTTAGATTGTCTCAAGTGCCGCCCCCGTGTTGTCAGTGCGGACAATGCCGGGCACCCATCTCCCTGACTAAAGTGCTGAGCACCCTCGCCTTGGAGAACAATAATAATGCCTTGGTATCTCGAAGCTTTACTCAGCATCCCGTTCGGCCTGTTGCTGGGCAATTTTACCGAATGGTGGTTTCACCGTTTTGTCTTGCACGGTTGGGGTAAAAAACCCGGCAAGCTGTGGAGTTTTCACTTCCACGAACACCACCGCAACGCGCGCAAACATAACTTCTACGACCCCTGCTATCGGCGTTTCCCACTGGGCTGGCACGCCCAGGGCAAAGAAGCGTGGGCGCTGCTCATCACCAGCTTGCTGGTCAGCCCACTGGTCTTTTACGCCCCCTGGTTGACGGTGCCCC
>NKIE01000848.1 GCA_002256055.1 Pseudomonas sp. PGPPP3
TTGATCTGGGCGATTTCACTGGCGGCGATCTTGTTGCCCACGGTGTCCATCATAAAGGCGGCATTCAGGGTCAGCAGGCGCGCCATGTTGATCTCGGTGCGCGAGTCGGCAATCTTGTCGATGTTGCCACCCAGGCGCGCCAGCGGCTTGCCAAAGGCGGTGCGGCTAACAGAACGTTTGCACATCAGTTCCAGTGCCCGCTCAGCCATACCGATCGAACGCATACAGTGGTGAATCCGGCCTGGGCCAAGGCGACCCTGGGCGATCTCAAAACCACGGCCCTCGCCCAGCAGCACGTTTTCGTAGGGTACGCGCACGTTCTCGAACAGCACTTCGGCGTGGCCGTGCGGCGCATCGTCGTAGCCAAATACCGGCAGCGGACGGACGATTTTCACCCCAGGGGTATCGGTGGGCACCAGAATCATCGAGTGCTGCTGGTGACGCGGCGCGTCCGGATTGGTCAGGCCCATGAAAATCATGATCTTGCAGCGCGGATCGCAAGCGCCGGAGGTCCACCACTTGCTGCCGTTAATCACCCACTCGTCCCCCTCACGCACCGCGCGGGCTTCCATGTTGGTGGCGTCCGACGAGGCCACACCGGGTTCGGTCATGGCAAAGGCCGAGCGGATCTCGCCGCGCAGCAGCGGTTCCAGCCACTGCTTCTTCTGCCCTTCGTTGGCATAA
>NKIE01000048.1 GCA_002256055.1 Pseudomonas sp. PGPPP3
GTGCGACGTGGTGTTGGAGAACTTCAAGGTCGGTGGCCTGGCCGCTTATGGCCTGGATTACGCCGCGCTGAAAGCGGTCAATCCGAAGCTGATCTATTGCTCGATCACCGGCTTCGGCCAGGACGGTCCCTACGCCAAGCGCGCCGGCTACGACTTTATGATCCAGGGCCTCGGTGGCTTGATGAGCCTGACCGGGCGTCCGGAGGGCGAAGAGGGCGCCGGGCCGATGAAGGTCGGCGTGGCCCTGACCGATATTCTCACCGGCCTGTATGCCACCGTGGGTGTGCTGGCGGCGCTGCACCATCGCGAGCACCCCGGCATTGGCCAGCATGTCGACCTGGCGCTGCTGGACGTGCAGGTGGCCTGCCTGGCCAACCAGGCGATGAATTTCCTGACCAGCGGCGTACCACCGCGCCGCTTGGGTAATGCTCACCCGAATATCGTGCCCTACCAGGACTTCCCCTCGGCGGATGGTGATTTCCTCCTGGCAGTGGGCAATGACAGTCAGTTCCGCAAGTTTTGCGAGGTCGCCGGTCAACGGGAGTGGGCCGACGACTCGCGTTTTATCAGCAACAAGGCGCGGGTCGCCAACCGCGATGTGTTGATCCCGCTGATCCGCCAGGCCACGGTGTTCAAGACTACGGCCGAGTGGATATCTGCCCTGGAGCAGGCCGGCGTGCCGTGCGGGCCGATCAACAACCTGGCCGAGGTGTTTGCCGATGCCCAGGTGCAGGCCCGCGGGTTGCGCATCGACATGCCCAACAGCCTGGGCGGTACCACGCCGCAAGTGGCCAGCCCGCTGCGCCTGTCCGCCACCCCGGTGGAGTACCGCAACGCCCCACCGCTGCTCGGTGAGCATACCGATGCGGTGCTGCAGCGCTTGCTGCAACTGAACGCTGAACAGATCGGCGAACTACGCCGCGCCGGAGTGCTTTGAGGCGGGTCTAAATCGGTATTTTCGCGCGTCTGTGGCGCTATCTTCCGACTGTGCGAATTGCTAGGATGCCGGCCAATTCTGGGAGTTCTGTCACATCTGTCTTTGACAAGGTGGCAGGCAGTCAGGCTCTTTCGAGCGTGACTTCTTTTGACGCATGGTTGCGCGCAATACGCAGGCCTATGTCAGCTCAAAAGCCTTCTTCACTACTTTGTGGCTGACAGCGTACGAACTCTTGCAGGGCGGCGCTGACTTGCCGGGTTGAGGCGAAGCGTGCGGAGACTTTTCTCTTTTTTCGGTTTGCTGCTGGTTTCCGCCTGGGTCAGTGCGGCGCCTGGAAGTGTGGCGGTTTTTTATGGCGCGCAACCGCCCTGGCCTGAACTGAGCCAGTTTGATTGGGTGGTGCTGGAGCCCGGCCACGCCACTGCTGATGGCGTGCAGACTCTGACGGAGGAAGGCGCGCGAGCCTTTGCCTATCTGTCGGTCGGCGAAATGATTACCGAGCAGACCCACAGCAGTGCCATTGATCCTGCCTGGCGATTGGGCAGCAATCAGGCCTGGTCCAGTAGTGTCATGGACTTGAGCAACCCGGGCTGGCAGGACTACCTGCTCAGGCGTGCGCGAGCGTTGCAGGCGCAGGGGTTCAAGGGCCTTTTTCTAGATACCCTGGATAGCTATCAATTGCTCCCGCAAGACGTGCGTGCGGCGCAATTGCAGGGGTTGCGAACCATCCTTGAGCGTTTTCACCGCGAGTTACCGGAGCTGGGCTTGTTCTTCAATCGCGGTTTTGAGGTGATTGAAGGGCTGTCCTGGGCGCCGGATGCGGTCGCTACGGAGTCCCTGTATGCCGCCTGGGATCAGACTGGGAGAACTTATCGCGAGGTGCCCGCCGCGGATCGCGAGTGGCTGCAGGTGCAATTTGCCGCGCTGAAGAAACGCAACATCCCGATCGTGATTCTCGATTATCTGCCACCCGAACAGCGCGAGGCGGCTCGCCTGCTGGCCAAGCGCTTGAGTGCCGAGGGTTATATTCCTTGGGTCAGCGTGCCGGAGTTCGATTATCTTGGGGTGGGGGCTATCGAGGTGTTGCCGCGTCGCGTGGCGGTTATCTATGACCCGCGTGAAGGAGGGCTGAGCGTCACCTCGGGGCATCGCCTGTATGGTGGCTTATTGGAGTATCTGGGCTATCGACTGGACTATTTTTCGGTCGATCAGCCGCTGCCAGAGTTTCCTAGCAAAGGGCTGTACGCGGGCACCTTGATCTGGATGAACTCCGGCCCGCCTGCTAATGCGGCCGCTTTCGAGCGCTGGCTGTTGCGGCAGAAGGCCCAGGGGGTGCCTTTTGCGTTTGTCTCCGGGCTGCCGATCAGCGAGCCGCAGACCTTGGCGGCGCTGGGGCTTGAGCGTGCGGAGGAGAAGGTGCGCGGACCCTTCACGGTGGACCTGCAGGCGCCAGCGCTGTTTGGTTTTGAGGCGCCGGTAACTCCCCGTGCGCGGGATGTCGAGCCGATTCGCCGCCAGTCGACAGCGGTGCAGCCGCTGCTGGAGTTGAAGGGCGACAATAATCAGCGCTGGACGGTGGCAGGGCTGGCCGACTGGGGTGGCTTTGCGCTCAACCCGTATGTGCTTGAAGCCGGAGGGGAGGATCGCAGTCGCTGGATTCTTGAGCCCTTTGCCTTCGTTCAGCAGGCTTTGCGTCTGCCGGCAATGCCGGCACCCGATGCCACCACCGAGAATGGCCGGCGCATTGCCACCGTGCACCTGGATGGCGATGGTTTTGTTTCCCGCGCCGAGGCACCGGGCACGCCCTATGCGGGACGCCTGATTCTTGAGGAGTTTCTTAAACAGTACCCCTTGCTGAGCAGTGTCTCGGTGATTGAAGGCGAGGTCGGGCCGAAGGGTATGTACCCGCACCTGAGCCGCGAGCTTGAACCCATCGCCAGGGAGATCTTTGTTCAGCGCAATGTGGAAGTGGCCAGCCATAGCTTCAGTCACCCGTTCTACTGGCAGCCACAAAAGGCCGCGCAAAAGGAAGGCTTTCAGGCCATGTACGGTCTGCACATGCAGATTCCCGGTTACCAACTGGACTATCGCCGCGAGGTGCTGGGCGCGCAGGCCTATATCAATCAGCGCCTGGCGCCGCCGGACAAGCAAGTGAAACTGATGTTCTGGTCGGGAGATGCCTTACCCGATCAGGCGACCTTGCAGTTGGCCTACGACAGCGGCATGGACAACATCAATGGGGCGGAAACCAAGCTGACCGACTCGGCGCCCTCGCTCACCGGGCTGTCGCCCCTGGTGCTGCCCCATGACGGGCTGCTGCAGTTCTATGCGCCGATCATGAACGAGAACGTCTACACCAATCTGTGGACCGGGCCTTTTTACGGTTTCCGCGATGTCCTGCAGACGTTCAGGCTGACGGATACGCCGCGGCGCTTGCGGCCGTTGAGCCTGTATTACCACTTCTATGTCGGCACCAAGCTGGCCGGCCGCGAATCCTTGCACGAGATCTATCGCGACATTCTCGCGCAGCAGCCGATGTCGCTGTGGATCAGCGAGTTTCTGCAGCGTGAGAAGGGCGCGTATTTCTCCAGCCTGGCGTTACGCGCCGATGGCGGTTATCAGGTGCGTGCCTTGCGAGGCTTGCGCACCTTGCGTTTGCCCAAGGAACTGGGTTGGCCGGACCTGGCTCGCTCGCACAATGTGGCAGGCGTGCGTGACTTGCCCCAGGGACGCTATGTGCACCTGAGTGGTCCGCAGGCCACCTTGTACCTGCGTCCCGAGCCAGACCCAGGCCCTAGCCTGGCGCAGGCCAATCTGCCGCTTGAGTCTTGGGTGCGCGAAGGTCCTGGCCGGGTTCGGCTGAGTTTCAATGGCCAATTTCCGCTGACCTTCAGTGTTCAGGCGCCCGGTAATTGCCGTTTGCAGGTGGCGGGGCAGTCTGTGACGGCCGAGCGTGATGGCCGCTTGCAGCGTTTTAGTCTGCGTCAGCAACGGGTGGATGATGCGCTACTCCAGTGCCACTGAGCGACGTCCGCAACTACTGAATGGCTGGGGGTTGGCACTCATCGGCGTGCTGACCCTGATCGTCCTGGCGTTGGTGTTTCCGCGGCAGTCCGTGCTGACCCTGCGCCCTGGCGACAAGGCGGACGGAGTGTCGATTGCCTATGCGGAGTTGCTGCTCAAGAGCAAACCAGACGATCAGGAACTGCGTCTGCGGCTGATTGAGCAATTGTTGGCCCTGGGGAACTTGTCCCAGGCCGAAGCCCATTTGGCCAAGCTGGGTGATCAGGCGCAGGAGCCGACAGCCCAGTTACTGGCGCTGGGGGTGAAGTTGCAACGTGCGTTTGCGGACCCGGCAGGTTTGCGCGAGTCACAGCGCCAAGAGTATGCCCGGCTGCTCACGGGTCTGGTTGAGCGAGAGCTGTCGGTGGCGCAGCTTCAGCAGGTGGCGGAGTTGGCGCTGCTCTTCAACGAGCCACAACTGGCTGCTGATAGTTATGCCCGTCTGGCCGGCCGTGACCCTGAGAATGCCAGCTATTGGCTGGACATCAGTGCGCGCTGGTCCCGGGCGGCCGGAAATGAAGCGATGGCCGCGGCACTCTACCAACGCCTGATAAAACTCAGCGCCAGCCTGGATGAGCGCGAGCATTACCAGCTGGCCGTGTTCACCAGTCTGGTGGCGGCCGGCGATGGTACGCGGGCGCTGCGCTGGCTGGATCGGCATCTTGCCGAACTGCGACCTTCTGGTCAGGCACTGGAGCTGCTGCAGGCGGGTATCCGTGAGGCCCGCGGGCATTCCGACTTTGCTCGCGCCAACGCCTACTTGCAGCGCTGGCAAGAGCTGCAGCCCAACGATGAGCTATGGCTTGAACAGGCCTTTGCCCTGACCTTGGCCATGGGCAAGCTGGAACAGGCCTGGGAGTTGGGTTTGCAGCTGAGTGCCATCCGGCCGACGGATCAGCAACTCAATCGCCAATTGGCGCAGCTCGGTGAGTGGGCTGGCCGGCCGGCGGAGGCCTTGCCATTGTGGACGGCACTGGCGCGGCAGGACCGCCTGCAGGCCGATTATGAGCATGCCTGGCGCCTGGCTGGGCAGTTGTTTGACTATCAGCAGATGAGCGTTTTGCTGGAGGAGTTGGCGGAGGTGCGGGCGCTCAGCCTGGAGGAGCTCAAGGCTCTGGTGTTTGCCCTGGAGTCGCAAGCCCGGCCTGAGCAGGCGCGTGAATGGTTGACTCTGTATGTGCATCGCCGGCCCCGCGAGCGCGCCGGCTGGCAGATGCTGGTGCAGATCAATCGTAATATGCAGCAGTTGCAGGCTGAGGCCGAGGCCTGGCAGGCCATGGCGGGCAAACACCGGTTGACCGTCAAGGAGCGGGTTGAGTGGGCCAGCGTTTACTGGCAGTTGTTCGCGCCGCAGAAGGCCTGGGAGGTGCTCGCCAACGTGCCGTTGGGGAAAGCCAGTGATGCCGATTTTTTGCGCCTGCGCAGTGATTTGGCCTGGGCGCTGGAGATGGATGCCGAGTCCCAGCGTTCGTTGGAACTTTTGCAGGCACAGAGCGGCTCATTGAGCAGCGATTTGACCGAGCGCCTGTTGACCCTCTACCAGTCCAGTGATCCGCAGAAGGCTTTGCAGTTGGCGGTTGAGGTTTGGCGGCGCAATAAATCCCTGGGGCGTCTGGCGTTGGCCCTGCAGTTGGCCTCCGAGCAGGGCAAGTGGCGGCTCATGGACGACTTGTTGCGCGAGGCCGAGCCCTATGCCCAGCAGCTCGAGGCCGAGCCCGTTTATTGGCAGGCACAAATCAGTCAGGCCTCCCGCCAGGGCGACAATGGCCGTATCGACCGCCTGCTGGCGAGCTTGTTACAGCGTTTTCCGGGTCAGGCCTGGGTGATTGAGCGTTATCTGTGGACGCAGATTGATCGTCAGCAGACCAGCGGCCTGGCCGCGTTGCTGAACACCTGGCGCGTCGAGGCGCGTCGGCAAGGCAGTCTGTGGTTGCCGTTTGCGGCGGCGTACAGCTTGCTTGGCGAGGTGCCGGAGTCGCTGCGCTGGTATCGCTTGTATACCCAGGCCAACCCCAAGGATTTGCTTACCCTAGCGGCGTATGCCGATACCCTCGAACTGGCTGGCCAGAACGACAGTGCTTGGCGCCTGCGCCGTTATCTGTTGCAGCAATGGCAGCGGCACCGTGCGAGCGGTGAGCAGTTGCAGCCACAGCAATTCAATACCTACCTGCGCATGCTCGCTAGCGTCAGTGGGGCGCAGCGGGCGCGACTGGTCAGTGAGCAGGCACTGCAGGCGGCAGCGGCGGATGAGTCAGCGTCCGGGCCGTTGCTCGAGCAGTGGTTCGAGCGTTGGTTGGCGCAACTGCAGGGCCTCAACCAGACCGGCGGGTTGGATGCCTGGCTGGCGTGGGCCAGACAACGAGGGATCAAGATCGACAGCCATGCACAGTTGCAGAGTGCCTTGCGCGCCATGCGCCGCGAGGAGTTGCAGCACTGGCTGGCCAGTGGCGAGTTGCCGGCGGACAGTCGGGCGGAAATCTGGTTGCGCCTGGGGTTAGATCAGCGGGCCCTGGCCGAGGCCTTACCGGCCTTGCATGAGCGGCGTGCGCCGGGTCAGGCGCAGACTCTGCGCAATCAGGCTCAGGGTGTGCTGGAGCGGCAGCCGCAAGGCATCCAGTTGGGCTGGCAGAACCGGGATTTTGGTGGCTTGCAGCAAAAAGGTGAGCAGTGGTTGATGGCCACCGGCTGGGCGGATCGCTATGTGCATCTGACCGTGGCGGATGGAAACTATTCTGGTTCCGAATTGATCGAAGAGCAGCGTCTGGGGCGCGAGCAGAGCCTGCGCCTGGGCCTCGACAGCCCGCTGACCGATGGCGAGTGGCGTGCCCTGCTGGATGTCAGCCAAAACGACTTCGACAACCGTCAGGGGCTTGCGCTTGAGCGGCGCTGGCAGGTCGCCGACAGTGAGCAGTTGGCCCTGGGCCTGGAGTGGCAGGTGCAGGCCGAAGAGAGCGGCTTGCTGCACGCCTTGGGCGCCCGCGACAGCCTGTATGCCACTGGGCAGCATGGCCTGTCGGTGCGCGATCAGCTCAGTTGGCGCCTGGCGCGCAATCGCTTCACTACAGCGGCAGGCTCGGCGCTGGGGCGCGGTTGGGCGGCCTCCTTCGAGTTGAGCCACAACCTATTGGCGCGCGAGCCGCAGTGGCTGCTGCGCAGTGGCATGGCCTGGCAGGAAAATAGCCACGTCAGCGACCTGCCGGATTACCTCTTTATCAGCCAGGGCGGAGTGCTGCGTGATCCTGTGGATGATGACCCCGATACTGATGTGGTGAACGAGAGTATGCCCGGTGCAATCATCGATGATTTGTTGCCCAGCCGCTTTGGCGAGGTCTATGTCGGCAGTTCCTGGCAGCGCGGCAGCCCTGGTGCGCTTAATCGCTATTGGCCGGCCTTCACCTACAAGGTGGATGCCAAGGTGGGTTGGCAGGTGCCGGACCGGCGTTATGCCTATGCCTTTGAGGGCGGGGCGGGAATCGAGTTGTTTGGTGATGATGAGCTGGCTCTGTTGGGCGGCTACAGTTCGGCTCCGGTAGGGGGCAGTGGTCAGTCTGGCCGGCAGTTGCGGCTGGCTTACAGTTTGCGTTTCGGGCGTTAATTCAATGTTCAAGAGGACATGTCATGTCAGTTGTTAGTCGCTTTGCCGTGGTGCTGTTAATGCTGGGTCTGGGCGCGTGCGCGATTCAGTCCAGCCAACCTGGGGTCAGCCTGCCACGTAGTGGTAGTTGGGTCTTGCTGCCGCTGGTCAACTACTCCCAGGCCCCGCAGGCCAGCGAGCGCGCCGAACAGATCCTGTACAGCGTGCTGGCCCGCCAAGGCCTTACCCCGGCCCCGTATCCGCGCGCCAGCAGCGAGGAACTGCCCTTGTTGGATGATGGCGAGCGCCTGCAGCAGGCTCTGCAATGGGCTCGGCAGCGCGGCGCCAGTTACGCCATCAGCGGCAGTGTCGAGGAGTGGCAATACAAGAGTGGCCTGGATGGCGAGCCGGCCATCGGCATTACCTTGAAGGTTATCGAGCCGGCGAGCGGGCAAATTCTCTGGACTGCCAGTTCGGCCCGCGCCGGCTGGTCGCGGGAAAGCCTGGCGGGTGCCGGGCAGCGGGTGTTGGAGGCTCTGGTTGAAGAGTTGCCCCTCGATCCGCCCCTTGAATAATTGAGCCGCGCGCATGCCTGATCATCTGCAAATTGCTCCCCGCGAGGCGGGCTTGATGGCCTGGGTGGAAACCTTTGGCCTGACAGTGGCCGCGCTGGGGCTGGGTTATTGGGCCGAGCCGACGGACCCGCTGCAAGCGTTCTCGGGCTTTCCATGGCCACTGTTTGCGCCGCTGCTGCTGAGCCTGCGCTATGGCTTTTTTCATGGTCTGCTCAGCGCCATGTTGTTGCTGGCGGTGCTGCTGGCCCTGCATTTTGGCCATTATGGCGATTATCAGACGCTGCCTAGTTCCTACCTGGTGGGAGTGCTGGCCGTTGGTATGGTCAGTGGCGAGTTTCGCGACCTGTGGGCGCGTCGCCTTGATGGCCTGCAGCGGGCCAACGATTATCGGCAGATGCGCCTGAATGAATTCACCCGGGCGCACCATATTTTGCGGATTTCCCATGACCGCCTTGAGCAGCGTGTGGCGGGCAATGATCACAGCCTACGCAGCGTGTTATTGGCCATGCGCAAGCGTATGGCCAGCCTGGGGGCGGGCAAGGACACCCTGGACGGCATGGCTGAAGCCATTCTGGACTTGCTCAGCTATTACGGCCCCTTGCGCCAGGCGGCCCTGTATCGGGTGGTGGATGGGCAGGTTTGTGGCACTGCGCTGGCCACTCTGGGGGAGATGGCCGAGGTCAGCGATCAGGACCCCTTGCTGTGCATGACCTTGCAGCAGGCCGAGTTGATTAGTATTCGCCCAGAGTTGCTGGAGCAGGGCGCTGCCGTGGCCGGCACCGAACTGCTGGCCGGTATTCCGCTGCTGGACGCCCATGGGCGGATTCACGCGGTTGTGCTGGTGCAGCACATGCCGTTTTTTGCGTTCAATGATCGCAGCCTCAATCTGCTGGCCATTCTCGGTGGGCACATCGCCGATTTGTTGGCCAACAATGCTCAGGCCATGCTGCACAGCGATGTGGATGCCCAGCGTTTCGCGCAGTTGTGCCTGCGCTCTTTGCAGGATGCCCGGCGCTATGACATTCCGGCTTACCTGCTGGCCATGGAGTTGAAAGACCCGGTCTGGTCGGGTGAGGTTTCGCGTTTGTTGCACAGCCAGCAGCGCGGTCTGGATGTGCTCTGGGAGGTGACCAATCAGCATGGCTACCGCACGGTACTGGTGCTTTTGCCGGTAACCGGTGAAGACGGTTTACGTGGCTATCTGGAGCGTACCCGCTTGAACCTGCAGGAAACCTTGGGGGTTAGCTTCGAGGCCGCCGGTGTGCAGGTGCACCGACATACCCTCAATGCCAGCGATAACGTCAAGCGCCTGCGCCAATTCTTGCAACAGGAGTGCGCCCTGGATGAGCTCCAAATGGCTATTCGCTAACGCCTTTTTGCTTGAGTTTGGCAGCCTGCTGAGTTTGCTGGATGGTTCGGCATCGCTGTTGGCTGCGCTGATCTTTTGCCTTATGCATGGTGCCGCGTGCCTGTGCTTGACGGCTGGTATGTGGCCTTTTTTGCCGCGTCGCTACCGTCAACCGCTTCCCTGGAGTGGGCTGTTTCTTTTTAGTCTGGCGTTTTTCATTCCGGTACTGGGGGTACTGGGGGTGGCGCTGGCGGTGTTCCCGGCTTTGTATTTCCCCCGTCGCCAGGTGTCGGATGTCTGGAAGCAAACGGCGATTCCGGAGTTGCCCTTTCGCGCCAGCGAACCCGACATGCGCAGCATGATGAGCGCCGGTGGTTTGCACGATGTGTTGCGCCATGCGTTGAATCCGAACAAGCGCTTGTCGGCCATCCTGGCGACCCGGCGCATGTCCAGTCGCGAAGCCATTCCGATTCTCAAGCTGGCCCTGAAGGATCCCGCAGATGATGTGCGCTTGCTGGCCTACTCGATGCTGGATGCCCAGGAAAGTGGGATCAACCTGAAAATCAAGAACCTGCTGGCTGATCTGCACGCGGCGCCAGCCGAGCAGCGGGCGCTGCTGAATGCCAGTCTGGCGCAGCATTATTGGGAGCTGGTGTACCTCGGGCTGGCCCAGGGCAGTGTGCTTGAGCATATGTTGCAGTGCGCCCGCGAGCATATCGAAAAGGCGGTTGGCGAGCGCTCGGCGGCGGAGGACTGGTTGTTGTGTGGGCGTATCGCCCTGGAACAGCAGCGTTTGATGGCCGCGCAGGAGGCGTTTGCGCAGGCCGAGGCCCTGGGGATGGATGTCTCCCAGGTGGCAAGTTATCGCGCAGAAGTGGCCTTTATCTGTCGGCGCTTCGATGAAGTTCCTGGCTGGCTTGCCCAGCTCAACCCTGAAGATCGGCAGCGCTTGCCATTTTCTGCCCTGGCTAGGTATTGGCAATGCCCTTGATTGGAAAAAAAATCCCCCCGATTGCGGATGTCTGCATGTTGCTGGAGGGCACTTATCCCTATGTCCGCGGGGGCGTGTCCAGCTGGATTCACCAGATGATCAGTGGTTTGCCGGAGATCAGTTTCTCGATCATTTTCATTGGCGGCACACCCGGGTCTTACACCAAGCGCCAGTACCAGATGCCGGCCAATGTGGTGCATTTCGAGGAGCATTACCTAGAGACGGCCTGGCAAACTGCAGATGCCCAGCCTCGCAAGGGTGATCGTAAGCGGATGGCCAAAGTGCGCGAGATGCATCAGTGCTTTCACCGCCCTGGCGGTGAGCTGCCAAGCGAGTTAGCAACTGAAGTGATGGGGCTGATCGGTGATGGTAAGGGGCTTTCGCGAGAGGACTTTCTCTACAGTCAGGCGTCCTGGGAGGCGATTACCGAGGGTTATGAAACCTACTGCAGCGATCCTTCTTTCGTGAATTACTTCTGGACGCTGCGCTCGATGCACGCGCCGATCTTCTTGCTCGCCGAGATCGCGCGCAACGCGCCGCCGACGCGCTTGATTCATTCGATCTCCACTGGCTATGCCGGCTTGCTCGGGGCTTTTCTCAAACGGCGTTGGAACTGTCCGTTTCTGCTCAGCGAGCACGGTATCTATACCAAGGAACGCAAGATCGACTTGGCCCAGGCCAACTGGATTCACGACAGTGCGGATGACGTCGGAGAGGGCTTGTCGGCGGAGGTCAGTTACATCCGGCGTATGTGGATTCGTTTCTTCGAGCAGGCAGGGCGACTGACCTATCAGGCGGCGGATCCGATCATTGCCCTGTATGAAGGTAACCGCCAG
>NKIE01000849.1 GCA_002256055.1 Pseudomonas sp. PGPPP3
GGTACACCTGAAGGAGAGATGTGCGGTGTTGATTGCCCAGTACGCAGGGTTTTTGCTCAGGACTGTCACCGTGGTGGTGGCGATTGTTATGGTCCTGTTGGTGATTGCAGCGCTGCGCAGCAAAGGTCGCGGTCCGCGCCATGGTCATCTGCAGGTGCACAAGCTCAATGATGTCTACCAAAGCCTGCGAGAGCGTCTGGAGCAGGCGGTGCTGGACAAACACAGCCTGAAAATCCAGCGTAAGGCTGAGGCCAAGCACGCCAAGCAGGCGCTGAAAGAGGGCATCAAGAAACCGCGGGTTTTTGTGCTGGATTTCGATGGTGACATCAAAGCCTCGGCCACCGACAACCTGCGCCATGAGATCACCGCGCTGCTGAGCATGGCCACCGCCAACGATGAGGTGGTACTGCGTCTGGAAAGCGGTGGCGGCATGGTCCATAGCTATGGCCTGGCCTCGTCGCAGCTGGCGCGTATCCGCCAGGCCGGCATTCCCCTGACCGTATGCGTCGACAAAGTGGCGGCCAGTGGCGGCTATATGATGGCTTGCATTGGCGACAAGATCCTCAGCGCGCCCTTTGCCATTCTCGGCTCCATTGGTGTGGTGGCGCAGTTGCCCAACGTGCATCGTTTGCTGAAGAAGCACGAGATCGATTTTGAAGTGCTGACCGCCGGCGAATACCAGC
>NKIE01000850.1 GCA_002256055.1 Pseudomonas sp. PGPPP3
GACTTGCTGTTTTTGTGTGGTCATGGGTACTTTCTCTTTGGAGGTGTGGAGGGATGGGTTGCCTGTGCAGGCCGCGAGCCCAGTGATGGCCAATGCCGCCACTGTCAAGCGCAACGATCGAACGAGAGTCATGGTTAAATCCAGGCAAGAAGTTATTGGAAACATTGGCTGCGGCTTGTCGCTCTAGCGTTTTGCAGGGCAGATTTTGTCCATCATGCGCATGATTGGAAAGATTGAATTCGTTCAACTAATGGTCAAAACTGGGATTTGTGAAATTTACAACCTGAACGCCTGACGTATGAAAGACGCTGCCTCCAGCATCCCCGAGGTCCATTTCAGCAACCCCCGGCTGGCCCGTGAAGGGGTAGAGTCAATGACGCTGCAAGAACTCCGGCAACGCGCAAGCACCCGCATGCTCGCGGCCCCTCAACGTGTCGATTTCCACCATCTGTTGTTCATTCAGCAGGGCCATTCGCGGCATATGGTCGATTTCGTTGAACACCCATTGCAGCCGGGTTCAGTGCTTCTGGTGCGAGCTGGCCAAGTGCAGCAATGGCATTTGGTTGATGAACTGCAGGGACAACTCACCCTGATCTCAGCGGAGGCCCTGATGTCTGCGACGAACACGTCGGCCATCAGCAAGGAATTGCTCGCGCTGGAGCAATGGCCCAGCGTCTCCTT
>NKIE01000049.1 GCA_002256055.1 Pseudomonas sp. PGPPP3
GCTGCGTTGCTTGCAACCTGTGCGCCGTAGCGTGCCCGGTAGGCTGCATCTCCCTGCAGAAAGCCGAAACCGAAGACGGTCGCTGGTACCCGGAGTTTTTCCGCATCAACTTCTCGCGCTGCATCTTTTGTGGCCTGTGCGAAGAAGCCTGCCCGACCACCGCAATCCAGCTCACGCCCGATTTCGAGATGGCCGACTTCAAACGCCAGGATCTGGTGTACGAGAAAGAGGACCTGCTGATCTCGGGCCCCGGCAAAAACCCTGATTACAACTTCTACCGCGTGGCCGGCATGGCCATTGCCGGCAAACCAAAAGGGGCTGCGCAAGATGAAGCCCAACCGATCAACGTGAAGAGCCTGCTGCCCTAAGGAGGACGCTGTGGAATTTGCTTTCTATTTCGCCGCCGGCGTCGCTGTAGTGGCCACCCTGCGGGTGATCACCAACACCAACCCGGTTCATGCCCTGCTCTATCTGATCGTTTCGCTGCTGGCTGTGTCGATGTGCTTTTTTAGCCTCGGCGCACCCTTTGCCGGGGTTTTGGAAATCATCGTCTACGCCGGCGCCATCATGGTGCTGTTCGTGTTCGTGGTGATGATGCTTAACCTCGGCCCAGCCGCCAGCGTTCAGGAACGTCAGTGGATGACCCCAGGCATCTGGGGCGGTCCGGCAATGATGTCGCTGGCTCTCCTGTGCGAGTTGCTCTACGTACTGTTTGGCAATCACAGTGGTGCGGCCATCGGTGTCACCACCGTAGATGCCAAGGCCGTGGGCATCAGCCTGTTCGGTCCTTACCTGCTGGTCGTCGAACTAGCCTCCATGCTGCTGTTGGCAGCACTGGTTGCCGCCTTCCACCTCGGCCGTCACGAGGCGAATGAATGACTATGGATATGATTCCAATGGAGCATGGCCTGGCTGTGGCCGGCGTGCTGTTCTGCCTGGGCCTGGTTGGCCTGATGGTGCGGCGCAACATTCTGTTCGTGCTGATGAGCCTGGAAGTGATGATGAACGCCACCGCCTTGGCCTTTGTCGTGGCCGGTAGCCGCTGGGCGCAAGCCGATGGACAGGTCATGTTCATTCTGGTGATCACCCTGGCAGCCGCCGAGGCCAGTATTGGCCTGGCGATCTTGCTGCAGTTGTATCGCCGCTTCCACACCCTCGATATCGACGCTGCCAGCGAGATGCGCGGATGAACCTCTTATTCCTGACGTGCCTGTTTCCCCTGCTCGGTTTCGCGCTGCTGGCGTTTTCCCGCGGTCGCTTTTCCGAAAATCTCTCGGCCTTGATTGGCGTTGGTTCGGTAGGCCTCTCGGCCCTAACCAGCGCATGGATCATCTACCAGTTCAACGTCGCCCCACCTGAGGGCGGCGACTACAGCCAGCTGCTCTGGCAGTGGATGGCGGTAGACGGTTTCACGCCGAGCTTCACCCTGTATCTGGACGGCCTGTCGCTGACCATGCTCGGCGTGGTTACCGGCGTTGGCTTCCTGATCCATATGTTCGCCTCCTGGTACATGCGCGGCGAGGCCGGTTACTCGCGTTTCTTCGCCTACACCAACCTGTTTATCTTCAGCATGCTGCTGCTGATCCTGGGCGATAACCTGCTACTGCTGTACTTCGGCTGGGAAGGCGTGGGGCTGTGCAGCTACCTGCTGATCGGCTTCTACTACAGCAATCGCAACAACGGTAATGCCGCCCTCAAGGCCTTTATCGTCACCCGTATCGGTGACGTGTTCATGGCCATCGGCTTGTTCATTCTGGTGCAGCAACTGGGCACCCTGAACATCCAAGAGTTGCTGGTGCTGGCACCGCAGAAGTTCGCCGCTGGCGACTTCTGGATGCAGCTGGCGACCCTGATGCTGCTGGGTGGCGCGGTGGCCGGCCCGACTCCGGTCTCAGCCCTGATCCACGCCGCTACCATGGTCACCGCGGGTGTCTACCTGATTGCCCGCACCCACGGCTTGTTCCTGCTCGCCCCCGAGGTGCTAGAGCTGGTTGGTATCGTCGGCGGCGTGACCCTGGTATTGGCCGGCTTTGCCGCCCTGGTACAGACCGACATCAAACGCATCCTCGCCTACGCCATCGAACGCGGCGGCACCACCTTGCGCGACTTTGTCGGTGGCGATGGCATGCCCGGTTACTTCCAGCAGGAGTTGTTTGTTTACGGTCGCGGTGGCGAGTTTTGCAAGGCCTGTGGCAGCACCCTGCGAGAGATCAAGTTGGGCCAGCGCGCCAGCGTTTATTGCCCCAAGTGCCAGCGCTGAAGGGGTAGGTTCTCCAGCCGTGGCCTGATGTTTACGCGTGTCACTTATAAAACAAGAAAAACAGGATTATCGATGTCTGCAAACTACCTGGCCGCCAATCCTTTTGCCGAGTGGGTTGGGCGTGCTGTGCTGGGGTTAATGGGCTGGCGCATTGAGGGCCGGTTGCCGGCGCTCGACAAGTTCGTGGTGATTGGCGCGCACCACGCATCGAACTGGGACTTTGTGATTTTTCTCGCGGTGAAGTTTGTGCTGCGTCTGAATGCCCGCTGGTTTGGCAAGCACAGCATTTTTCGCTGGCCGTTTGCTGCGCTGTTACAGCGCTGGGGCGGCATTCCGGTGCGCCGACATTTGCGCCTGAACAGCGTCGAACAGGCGGTGCAGAGCTTTCGCGATAACCCGCAGTTTATTCTGGTGCTGTCCCCTGAGGGCACGCGCAAGAAGGTCGAGCGCTGGAAAATGGGTTTCTACCATATCGCCCTGGGTGCCGGTGTACCGGTGGTGTTGGCGGCATTGGACTATGGTCATAAGCGCGTGGTGATCGGCCCGCCATTCTGGCCGACGGGTCATGAGCAGGATGATCTGGCGCAGATACTGGCTTACTATCGGCCCTTCACCCCGAAAATACCGACGTATGCAATTGACAGCGATTGACGGCGTTCACGCTGACAATTATCTGAGCGCTGTTATAGTTAGCCTTACCGACACGAATAGCTGAAGGATCGCCCCATGAAACTGTTCCGCACAACCGCTGCCGCATTGGCGCTGACTACTGGTTTGCTGACCCTGCCGGCGCAGGCGGAGGAAGTGCAGACCACCAGTGGCGATCCGGCTTACCAGATTCAAACCCCCAAGGCCTACGCCATGATCGGTGATCTGGTCATCGCTCGCCCGCTGTTGATCGGCGCCACGGCCATCGGCGCGGTGGCCTTTGTGGTCAGTCTGCCGTTTACCGCCTTGGGCGGTAATGTGGCCGAGGCCGGTGAGGCGCTGGTGCTGGAGCCAGGTAAAGAGGCATTTGTCCGTTGCCTGGGCTGCGAAACCAGCGGCTACAAGCAGAACTGATACTCCGCGTTAACTGAAAAGCCGGTCACTTGACCGGCTTTTTGCTGTCTGGCCACGGCGAAAATAGCTGGGCCTGGCCGATCCCACGTGGGTCGCTGGCGCCTTCCACGTTGCCGCTTTGCTTGTTCCACAGCAGAACCTGCTGGTTGCCGTAGGGTCGCTCGACGACTTTCAGGTTATGACCGCGCTGTTGCAGTTGTGCCTGTTCGACGGGGCTGAAGGTGTTGGGTTCGTGCTCAATGACGTCCGGCAGGTATTGGTGGTGGTAGCGCGGTGTGGAGACCCAGGCGCTGGGCGGCTGGCCGTCGAGGTAGCTGAGCATGGCTAGCAGCACCATGCTGGGGATGCGGCTGCCGCCCGGCGTGCCGAAAGTGGCGAAGGCCTCTGGGCTGTCGATAAAACTCGGGCTCATGCTCGACAACGGCCGTTTGCCTCCCGCGATCTGGTTGGCGGCGCTACCGCTCAGGCCGTAGGTATTGCTGCCGTGGAGGGCGGCGGCAAAATCGTCCATCTCGTTATTCAGCACCACACCCGTGCCCGGCACGCTGAAAGCGGCGCCAAACGGCAAGTTGATCGACAGGGTGGCGGCCACTGCGTTGCCGGCGTTATCCAGCACGCTGAAATGGGTGGTGTGGTCACCCTCCCTCCACGCGGGTGCCGGCGCCAGGCTGGCGCTGGTGGTGGCACGCTGCGGGTCGATGCTGCTGGCCAGTTGCTGCAGATAACTGGGTGCGAGCAGTTGGGCGATAGGTGGGGTCACAAAGTCTGGGTCGCCTAGCAGGCCGCGGTCGCGATAGGCGCGGCGCAGGACTTCCACCTCGTAATGGCTGCGCTGCAGTTTGTCGGCTGACTGCCAGGGCAACTGCTGGAGCATGCCCAGGCTCTGGGCCAGGGCCACGCCGCCAGCGGAGGGCGGTGGGGCGCTGATCAGCTCGCGGTTGTCCTTGAGTTTAAAACGCAGCGCCGGGCGCTCGATCACCCGGTAGTCAGCCAGGTCGCGCAAGGTCCAGATACCGCCGGCGGCCTGTACGCCCTTGACCAGGGTGGTTGCCGTGGCGCCAGCATAGAACCCGTCGCGGCCGTCACGGGCGATACGTTCCAGAAGGCTGGCCAGCTCGGGCTGACGCAACAGGCTGAACTCCTCGGGAATCTCGCCATCGGCGAGAAACAGGCGGGCGCTCTCCGGATCATCGCGCAACGCCGCCACCCGCCAGCCTGCGCGTTGCTGGTAGACGCGATCAATCGATACACCGTCGCAGGCGGCCATAGCGTTTGGCCAATTCCACCAGCGCCGCCGGCAAACCGGGAATGGCTGCGGCCAGGGCGCCATTTAGCGACAGGTTCGGATCGGCTTGGCCGTTACGCAGATACAGGTCGGCAGTGGCCGCCAGGGGCGCGCGTTCGCGGGCGTCGAGAAAGTGATAGCTCGGCGTGTTGCTGGCCTTGCGCAGGAGGAAGAAGCCGCCACCGCCCAGACCACTGCCGTAAGGTTCGACCACCGCCAGGGCGGCGCTGACTGCCACGGCGGCGTCAAAGGCATTGCCGCCAGCCGCCAGGGTTTCCAATCCCGCCACGGTAGCGGCGGGGTGCGCGCTGGCAATCGCCGCCTGACTGGGGTGTTGATTCGCCTGCAGGGTGAGGCTGCAGAGTATGAGTAGTGCTGCGGTGGAAAGCTTTCTGAGCATTTTATTGATCGTCTGAATGCGTAGCGAGCGAAGGTCAGACAAGGCAAAAGAAGGCGAGGACGCGGAGTTTACCTCTGTAAATGAGCAGTCCGAGCCTGCTTTACTCGCTTCGCTCGCCCTCCGGGCCAGCCTTTGGCTGTTACTGCGCTTCGCTGCGTTTTAACGCCGTATGGCCGAGCGCAGTAGCATTCGGGCGATCAATCAGGCCTTGCCGGTGAGTATCTTGTATTTCGCCATCAGATCATCCTTGCTCTCGACGTTGTTTTCGTCGAGCGGGATGCAGTCCACCGGACAGACCTGCTGGCATTGCGGCTCGTTGTAGTGGCCGACGCATTCGGTGCACAGGTTGGGGTCGATTACGTAAATCTCTTCGCCCTGCGAAATCGCGGCGTTCGGGCACTCGGGTTCGCAGACGTCGCAGTTGATGCAGTCGTCGGTGATGATCAGGGACATGGAGCAACTCCTGCCGTGGCAGTTGGCCAGGCATGCAGAAAACGATGTGTAAATTGTGCCGGATTGGCGCCCCGAGTGCACGTGGGCGCCTGGCTGGGCTGACGAAGAAGCGTCTAGCGCTTGAAGCGTTCGGTCAGTGCCTCGGCGACCACCGGGTGGACGAACTTGGTGATGTCGCCACCCAGGGCGGCGATTTCGCGCACCAGGGTCGAGGAGATATAGGAATATTTTTCCGACGGGGTGAGGAACAGGCTTTCCACATCCGGTGCCAATTGACGGTTCATATTGGCCAGTTGGAACTCGTACTCGAAGTCCGAGACCGCACGCAGGCCGCGCAGGAACACGTTGGTCTGCTGCTCGTGGGCGAAGTGGGCGAGCAGGGTGGAGAAACCGACCACCTCGACGTTGGGCAGGTGCTTTGTCACTTCGCGGGCCAGTTCAACGCGCTGTTCGAGGGGGAACAGGGGGTTCTTCTTCGGGCTGGCAGCCACGGCAATGATGACGGTGTCGAACAGGCGCGAGGCGCGTTCGACGAGATCGCCGTGACCCTTGGTGATGGGGTCAAAGGTACCTGGGTACAACACTCGATTCATCACGACGTCCTGGGGCAGGCCGATTGGGGATTCGGATGGTAGCGCAGCAGTTCCCCAAGGCCAAGCCGTTGGGTGGACTGTGCGGAATTTGCTTCGGCTGCCGCGCGCGTCGGGTTGCCGGCAGCGGGTGGGTTATGCCGCCATGTGCCTAGCAGGCGGTTGAAAAATTACCTGCGTTGTCGATACGGCGTTAAAAACAGGCTCAGAATGCTCATTTACAACTCGTAAACTCCGCTTCTTCGCCTGTTTTTGCCTTGTCTCGACTGCCTCGCCTACATTTTTCAACGGCCTGCTAACCCACCCTCGGCCCTCAGGCGTTTTTCAGGCGCTCGGCCAACTGGCTGGCCAGCTGCGCGGTCAGGCCGTAGATCGACAGCTGCGGGTTGGCGCCGATGCTGGTGGGGAACAGCGAGCCGTCGTGGATCGACAGGTTGCGCAGCTGATGGTGGCGACCGAGGCTGTCGGTGACCCCGAGTTTCGGGTCTTCGCTCATGCCGCAGCCGCCCATCACATGGGCGCAGCCGAGGCGCGTGCGGTAGATCTCCAGGCTCAGGTTGTCGATCAGCTCGCGGGCCTTGGCCAGGGTCGGTACATAGTCGGCATCGGCGTGCAGCGGCAGCACGGCCTTGGCGCCTGCGGCGAACTGGATCTCAGCCATGGTGTGATAGGCGCGGCGGATGCCATCCCAGGTGTAGTCGGTCATCTGGTAGTCGAGCACTGGACTGCCGTCGCCGCGCAGCTCCACTTTGCCCACCGCGCTATCGGGGTGAAAACCGTCGCGCATCAGCGCCAGCATCACGTTGGTGTGCGGTAGTTGCTCCATGCGCAGGGCGTTGTCGACGCCGAAGCGGCCCAGCAGGGTGGCGGTAATCGCCGGTTGCAGGGGCGGCACTTCGAGCTTGTAGGACATGCGCCCAGTGATGCCGTCATCCCATTGGAAGTGATCCGAGTAGATCGACTGCGGCGCGCCGTAGAAGGGGTTGATGACCTCATCGAACAGTGCCGCGGAGAAGTTCACCGTGTGCAGGAAGGTGCGCTGGCCGGTGCGCTGGTGCGGGTCCGGGGCGTCCGAGCGCATCAGCAGGGCCGGGCTGTTGATGCCGCCGCCAGCGAGGACGTAATGCTTGGCTTTGACCAGGATCTTGCGGCCGTTGGGCTGCACGCAGAGCTCGTCCATGCCCACGCATTCGATGCCGCTGACCTGGTCGCCGGTCAACAGCAGGCGCTGGGCGCGGGCCAGGTACAGCAGCTCGCCACCGTTATTCAGGGCGCCGGGAATGGTGGTGACCAGCATCGACTGCTTGGCGTTGGTTGGGCAGCACCTGCCGCAGTCGGCATTCGGCGGCAGGGCCCAGGGCGCGACGCCCAGGCGCTCTTCCATACGCGCGAACCAGGGCGCCATCTCGTCGACGCCGTGGCCCTTGACCCCATATTCGTCGGCCCAGTGTTGCAGGGTGCCGTCGGGGGTGCGAAAGCTCGACGTCCAGTTCACCAGCGTGGTGCCGCCTACTGCGCGGCCCTGCATGATGGTGATGGCGCCGTCCTTGCTCATCCGCCCCATGCCTTCCTGGTACAGCGAGCCGTAGGCCTCGGGCTCCTGCATCTTGAAGTCGCTGCTGGTTTTCAGCGGGCCTTCCTCGATCAGCAGCACCTTGAAGCCGGCCTGGCTGAGGATTTCCGCGGTGGTGCCGCCACCGGCACCGCTGCCGATGATGGCCACGTCGGCTTCCAGGGTCAGGTCCTGTTCCAGGCGTGAGCCGTTGTAGGTTTTCCAGCCACTGGCAAGGCCGGCGGCAAACAGATCGGGTACGGGCATGGTTCTGGCTCTTGTTTTATTCGCGCTGACGATAATTTTGAGACCGTGCGAGCTAGAGCCAGGCTAGGCGAATGCACGCGAGGATGCGGAGTTTACGAGGTGTAAATGAGCAGTCCGAGCGGGCATTCAACAACGCCTGGCCGACGCGCAGCCGGTCGTTATACGGTGGGTGGGCCGGGGTAGCCGCAATGGGCCCAGGCATCGGACTGGCCATACCAAGCCAGCATCACCAGTTGCAGCAATGATGAGTGACCCATTTTCAGCAGGCCGATGGAGCTGTTTTCCCAGCGCTGCAGAAAAGCGCTGACCTCTGCGGCGCTGGCATTTTCCCAGCTGCCCCAGATGCCGGTCAGCGGGCCACGGGTGATGCCCATGGCCAGCACGTCTAACAGCTGCACGGTGAGCTTGAGCATCTCCGGGCTGAAGCGCGTGAGGCTGAAGTCGATGCCGGCGATGGTTTTCTCCACGGCCGCCGGCATTGCCTCTGCTTTCACCGCCCCGGCCAGCACCACCGGGATCAGCGCGCGCAGAAATGGCAGATCACTGCTGCGCAAGGTGGCCAGGCCGCTGGCTGGCACGCTGGCAGAGCAGCCGCTGAGGCTGGCGGTGACGCCTGCGGTGGCTAGAAACGCCGAGCCAAACAGGCCGACCTTGAGCAGGCCGCGGCGCGACAGGCCCGCGCCGGGTAGGGTGGTGTCAGTCATAGAGAGTTCTCACCAAGGCCGATTAACGGATAAACAGTTTGTAGACCAGCTTCTGAATGGCCTTGCCGTAGGGCGGGTAGATCATCCGGGCGGCGTTGAAGCGCTGTTTGATAAAGGTGCCCTTGGCGTGGCTGAAGGTCTTGAAGCCTTCGTGGCCGTGGTAATGGCCCATGCCGGAGGGGCCGACGCCACCGAATGGCATGTCGTCCTGAGCCACGTGCAGCATGGTGTCGTTTAGGCACACGCCGCCGGAGTGGGTTTGCTCCAGCACGCGCTGTTGCTCGGCCTTGTTGTAGCCAAAGTAGTAAAGGGCCAACGGGCGCGGACGCTGGTTGATGTAGGCAAAGGCCTGTTCCAGGGTGTCGTAGGGCACGATCGGCAGCAGCGGGCCAAAAATCTCGTCCTGCATGATGGTCATGTCGTCGTTCACATCCAGCAGCACGGCCTGCGGCAAGCGGCGGCCCTGGGCTTCTGGGTAGAGGTTGATGACCTTGGCGCCCTTGCTTTCGGCATCGCTGAGCAGGCCTTTGAGGCGCTGCAGCTGACGCTCGTTGATGATCGCGGTGTAGTCGGGGTTGTCCTGCAGTTTTGGATAGAAACGAGTGACGGCCTCGCGGTACGCCGCGACAAAGCCTTCAACGCGGTTGCGCGGCACCAACACATAATCCGGGGCGACACAGGTTTGCCCGGCATTCAGGGTCTTGCCGAAAGCGATACGCTCGGCGGCGTCACTCAGCGGCACCTCGGCGGAGACGATCACCGGCGATTTACCGCCCAGTTCCAGGGTCACCGGGGTGAGGTTTTCCGCGGCGGCGCGCATCACATGCTTGCCGATGCTGGTGGCGCCGGTAAACAACAAGTGGTCGAAAGCCAGCTTGGAGAAGGCCACGCCCACTTCAGCTTCGCCCAGGGCGACGCACACCAGGTCCTCGGGGAAAATCTTTCCCAGCAGGTCTTTGACCAGTTGCGAAGTGGCCGGGGTCGACTCGCTCATCTTGATCATCACCCGGTTGCCAGCGGACAGGGCGCCGACCAGCGGGCCCATGGCCAGGAACAGCGGGTAGTTCCACGGCACGATCACGCCGACCACGCCCAGCGGCTGGTAAATCACCTTGGCGCTGGCGGGCTGAAACGCCATGCCGACACTGCGCCGTGACGGCTTCATCCACTTTTTGATGTGGCCGCAGGCGTAATGAATGCCATGCAGGCTGGGCATGATTTCCGCCAGTAGGGTTTCATCGGCCGAGCGATTGCTGAAGTCCTGGTTGATGGCTTTGATCAAGGCATCTTGGTTGCTGGCGAGCATCTGGCTGAGAGACTTGAGCCACTGGATGCGCTGCTCGGCAGACGGCATTGGGTTGGCACTAAAAGCATCGCGCTGGCGGGTAAACAGCTGTTGCAGCTGATCAATCTGCTGCTGCGATTGTTGCAGGTGCTGCTGCAAGTGGGCGTTATCGGCAACCATGGGATATTCCTTGGCGAGGCGGAAGGAGTGACGCGCTGTGGCTGGATTTTTAGAGTAATTGCTCTATTCTGTCAAATAGCATGGCGTGCTAAGGGCATGCTGGGTAGCAAACGAAAAGTTAGTGACACGCCTTTCGACGTCGCAAATGACGCGCCGCGATTGCGCAACAACGGGCAATTGGCCGATCCTGTTACCCTTTTAGACACGTCCGGCGATGTCGGCGTTTACCGAGTTGAAGGCTGTATGGCACCCCGGATCAAAACCCGCGAGCGCATCATTCAAGGCAGCCTGGAGCTGTTCAATGCCCAGGGCGAGCGCAGCGTGACCACCAATCACATCGCCGCCCACCTGGGGATCTCGCCCGGCAATCTGTATTACTACTTCCGCAACAAGCAGGCGATCATCGCTGAGCTGTTTGTTGAGTATGAAAGCCGCGTCGATCTGTTTTTGCGCCCACCGGCTGGCCGGGCGCTGACCGTGGGCGACAAGACGTTTTACTTGGAAGCGTTGCTGGCGGCGATGTGGCATTACCGCTTTTTGCACCGCGATCTGGAGCACCTGCTGGAAGCAGACCCCGAACTGGCGCAGCGCTACAGGTTGTTTGCCCAGCGTTGCTTGGTGGCGGCCCAAGGCATCTATCAAGGCTTTGTCGACGCCGACATTCTGTTAATGGACAGTGCGCAGATCGAGGCCTTGACCCTCAACAGCTGGATCATCCTGACCTCCTGGGTGCGTTTTCTCAGCACCACGCGCGGGGAGCATCTGGATATCAGCGAAGCGCAGTTGCGTCGTGGTATCTATCAGGTGCTGGCGCTGGAGAGTGGTTTCCTTTCCCCGGCGGCCCGTCCGGCCCTGCAGGTTTTGCACGACAAACTCTACGTGCCGCTGGAGCAGGTGCTCTAGGTCAGCTGGCCGGTTTCAGACCTGCTGACTGAGCCACTGCGGAATCCGCCGCTCCAGATAAAACCCTGGTGTGCGCAAACTGCCGTCGATAAAGCCGACGTGGCCGCCCTTGGCGTGCAGCTCCAGTTCGGTGGCCGGCGCCAGTTCATCGGGCTCCGGCACGCTGTGGCGGAATACGAAGGGATCGTCGGCGGCCTGGATCAGCAGGGTGGGGACGCGGATCGCTCCGAGGAAGTAGCGGCTGGAGGCGCGGCGGTAGTAGTCGTCGGCGTCGGCGTAGCCATGCAGTGGCGCGGAGATCAGGCC
>NKIE01000050.1 GCA_002256055.1 Pseudomonas sp. PGPPP3
GGCCCTTTTCGCCCGCGCCAACGAATTACAGGCGGACGGTCATGATGTGATCCATCTGGAGATCGGCGAGCCAGACTTCACCACCGCGGCCCCCATTGTCGCCGCCGGGCAGGCAGCCCTGGCCAATGGGCATACCCGTTACACCGCGGCGCGTGGTTTGCCGCAGCTGCGTGAAGCCATCAGTGGTTTTTATGCCCAGCGTTACGGCGTGAATATCGATCCGCAACGCATTCTGATTACCCCCGGCGGCTCAGGCGCGCTGTTGCTGGCCAGCAGCCTGTTGGTCGACCCCGGCAAGCACTGGCTGCTGGCGGACCCCGGTTACCCGTGCAACCGCCACTTTCTGCGTTTGGTGGAAGGTGCGGCGCAGCTGGTGCCGGTTGGCCCTGAGGTGCGTTACCAGTTGAATGCCGATCTAGTCGAGCGCTACTGGGATCAGGACAGTGTCGGCGCCCTGGTGGCCTCGCCGGCTAACCCCACAGGTACGCTGCTGAGTCGCGATGAGCTGGCGGGCCTGTCGCGGGCCCTGCGTGAACGCGGCGGCCATTTGGTGGTGGACGAGATCTACCACGGCCTGACCTACGGCGTGGACGCGGCCAGCGTGCTGGAAGTGGACGACGACGCCTTTGTGCTCAACAGCTTCTCCAAGTATTTCGGCATGACCGGCTGGCGCTTGGGGTGGCTGGTAGCACCGGAGGCGGCGGTGCCGGAACTGGAGAAGCTGGCGCAGAACCTCTACATCAGCGCCTCGACCATCGCCCAGCACGCAGCGCTGGCGTGTTTTGAACCGGCCACCCTGGCGATCCTCGAAGAGCGCCGGCATGAGTTCCAGCGCCGCCGCGACTTCCTGCTGCCGGCCCTGCGGGAACTGGGTTTCGGCATTGCCGTGGAGCCTGAGGGCGCCTTCTATTTATATTCCGACATCAGTGCCTTCGGCGGCGACGCCTTCGCCTTCTGCCGGCACTTCTTGGAAACCGAGCACGTGGCGTTCACGCCGGGGCTGGATTTCGGCCGCTACCAGGCCAGCCAGCATGTGCGCTTTGCCTACACGCAAAGCCTGCCGCGCCTGCAGCAGGCGGTTGAGCGAATTGCCCGCGGCTTGCAGAGCTGGCGCCCCGATGCAGTTTGATCCGCCGTTGGAGCAGGGGCGTTTGCGCAAGCGTTACAAGCGCTTTCTTGCCGACATTGAAACCGCCCGCGGCGAGTCGTTGACCATCCATTGCCCCAATACCGGCTCGATGTTCAATTGCATGCAGGAGGGCGGGGTGGTCTGGTTCAGTCGCAGTAACGACCCCAAGCGCAAGCTGCCCGGGACTTGGGAACTGAGCGAAACCCCGCAAGGGCGGTTGGCCTGCGTGAACACCGCGCGGGCCAACCGCCTGGTGGAAGAAGCCCTGCACGCCGGGGTGATCAGCGAACTGCACGGCTTTACTGCGCTGCGTCGGGAAGTGCCTTATGGCGAGGAGCGCAGCCGCATCGACTTTCGTTTGGACTATCCGAGTGGTCCGGCTTACGTGGAAGTCAAAAGTGTCACCCTGGGGTTTGCCGATTCTCGCGTGGCGGCCTTTCCCGATGCCGTGACCGAGCGTGGCGCCAAGCACCTGCGCGAGTTGGCTACTTTGGCGCGTAACGGCGTGCGCGCGGTGCAGCTGTATTGCGTCAATCTGTCGGGAATCGACGCGGTGCGCCCCGCGGTGGAGATCGATCCGCGCTATGCCGCGGCGTTGCGCGAGGCGCAGGCCGCGGGGGTAGAGGTGCTGGCCTATGGCAGCGAAATCAGCCCGCAGGCGATTCGTCTTACCCGGCGTCTGGCGCTCAGTCTGTAATCCAGATGCCGTCGGCGTCTTCGCTGCAATTCAGTGCTTTCAGTGACTGGCCACTGCAGGGGCCGGCCACGCATTCGCCGGACTCGATCAGAAACAGCGCGCCGTGGGTGGCGCATTGAATCAGGCTATTGCTGTGGTCGAGAAATTGGTCGGGCTGCCATTCCAGCGGGATACCACGGTGCGGGCAGCGGTTTTGGTAGGCGTACACCTGACCTTCGCGGCGCACCACCAGCAGCTTCAGCTCGGCCAAGGCAAAGCCGCGGCTCTGGCCTTCGGTCAGCTCGTTGGGGGCGCATAGACGGATCATCGGGGGCTCCACAGTGGGGCGGCATTATCCGCTACTGCGTCGATGTGCCTGGAAAAGGGGGCGCGTCCGTGCGCCAGGGGGGAAGGTATCAGATTTCCCAGATCAGATTGACCGCCGCGTAGCGTCCGGGTTGACTGTAACGGCCGAGGCCGGCGCTGCTGGTGCTCAGCCCGCGCACATCACCCCACTGCCAGTACTGCATGTCGGTAAGGTTGTACAGGCCGCCATTCACGCCGACTTCTTCGCTCAGTTGCCAGTAACCCAGCAGGTCGAGGGTGCCGTAGCCCGAGGGCTGATACTGGTTGGCTGTCTGGGTCTCGTCGATGCGGTCCTTGGCGGCCACCAGGGTCCAGGCCAGCTCACCGCCGTATTGGTTGTTGGGCGCGTCATAGGCCAGACCCAGCACGCTCTTCAGCGGGTCGATGCTGTTCAGCGGCTGGCCGCTGTCTTCATCCTTGCCGCGGGCATAGGCAATGGCACCGCGCAATTTGCTGCCGGCGGGCAGGCCGATGCTGTCGAGGAATAATTCGCCGCGGGCCTCGGCGCCACGGATGGTCACACGGTCGAGGTTCTGCGCTTGAAAGGTCAGGCGGCCGTTGCCGGTGGGGTCGTCGGCCAGGGTGACCTGCTCGATAAAGTCATCGTACTGGTTGTAGAACAGCGCCAGTCCCCAGTTGCCTGCGGCGTATTGGCCGCGCAGGCCGGTTTCGAAGCTGTTGCTGGTTTCCGGTTTGAGGCGGGTGTTGGCGATGGTTTGATAGTTGCTCTGCACGTTGACGAATTCACCGAAGATGTCGATGGCTTCCGGCGCGCGGAAGCCGGCGGCGTACTGGCCGTAAACGCTGTGGGCGTCATCCAGTTGGTAGGTGGCGGCTAGCTTGGGTGACAGGTGGCTGTCGCTGAAGCTGTCAGGGTCACGCTCCAACGGGTTGCCCTTGAGGTATTCGGCAGTGGCATCCGGCTTGAGCTGGTAGTAGTCGTAGCGCAGGCCGGCGAGCAGATTCCAGCGCCCGATGTCGAGGCTGTCCTGGACGAACAAGGCATATTCGTTGCTGCTTGGGTCGGGGAAGTCGCTGAGCGGGAAGGGCTCCGGATTGGTGTACGGCAGGCCGGTGACCGTGTTGATTTCGCGGCCCTTGCGCAGGTCGCTGCTGTCGCTGCGCTTGAGGTCGACGCCGTAAGTCAGCAGGTGCTCGCTGTCACCCAGGCTGAAGCCTTTTTTCAGCTGACTGGTGAGGCTCCACACGTCTTCTTCATACACTGAGTCGCGGCTGCGTTGGCGCAGTGCTGCGCTGGCCGGTGGCGTGCTGCTGGCGCCCATGCCGACCCAACTGTAGCGCTGCTGATCGGTGCGCTGGCGGGTCTGGCTGGTCTGGTAGTTGAGCTGCCAGTTGACCTGATCGGCCAGCAGGCTGCCCAGCTGGAAGCTGTGCTCCAGGCCGATGCGCTGGCGGTCGCTGCTGTCGCGGGCATCGCTGCTGCGGACCAGGGTATTGCTGAACATCGGCCCGCCGATCGGGATGCTGCTGGCCTTGTCGTATTCGCTGCGCACCTGGGTATTGGCATCATCGGCGAAGCGTTCGTAAACCAGTTGCAGGCGGTCGCCTTCGGCATAGTCCCAGCCCAGTTTGGCCAGCAGGTTGTCGGTGGTGAAGTCCACCGGGTTGGCGCTCTGGCGGGTATCGCCGTTGCCGCCAGTGCCGCCAAAGCTATCGATGGCCTGGCCACTGCGCCGACTAACGTGCAGCAGGGCGTCGAACTGATCCTGGCGGCCGGCCAGGGTGGCGCTGCGTTGCCAGCTGTCGTCGCTGCCGTCGTAGCCGGTTTTCAGCCGCGCGAAGCTGTCATCGCCTGGCTCGAGATAGTCACCGGCGTCCTTGGTGATAAAGCTCACCGCGCCGCCGATGGCGTCACTGCCGTACAGGGTGCTGGCCGGGCCGCGGATGATCTCGACCTGCTTCACCGTGTCCAGGTCGATGTAGTTGCGCTGGGCGCTGAGGAAGGGGCCGAAGGTAAAGGAATCGGGTACGCCGACACCGTCGACCTGGGTCAGTACGCGATTGCCGCCGATGCCGCGGATGCTGAAGCCGGACAGGCCGAAGCGGCTGCCGCTGCCGCCTACTGAAACGCCGGGTTGATAGCGGATCAGGTCCTTGCTGTTTTTGATCTGCTGCTGATCGATTTGCCGCGCGTCCACCACGCTGACCGTGCTCGGCACGCTGCCGATGCTTTGTTCGTTGCGGGTGGCGGTCACGGTGACCGTGTCGAACTGGGTGGGGTTCTTCTCGGCGGCCAGGGCCAGGGCGGGCGACAGCATGAGCAGGGCCAGCAGCGGGCGTTGGCGGAACGGGGGACGCAAGGGCATGACAAAACTCCTGAGGGCGTGGGCAAGGCCATCGACTGGCGACCTGCGGTCCTGGGCTTTGCGCCTCTGTGCCGGTTGCCGTGCGGTCGTCGTGGATGGGCGGCGCCGACCTTAAACGAGATTGACACTCAAATGCAAATGAGTATCAAATAGATTAACTCGTTTTAAGTGTGGAGGGCTCATGCTGCGTTTTTCCTGCTTTTGCCTGCTCTCTCTGGCGTTGCACCTGGCCTGCGGTCAACTGCTGGCTCAGTCGCTGGGCGGTGCGTCACGGCCGCTGGCAGCGGCGCCTGCCGCTGCGCTTAGCGTGCAATTGTTGCCGTGGGAGCCTACGGCAGCTGTGGCCGAAGCCAGTGTTACGCCGCCGCAGCCCGCAGTGCGTCCGGCCGTAAAGGCTGTCGTGCAACGGCCGCCAGTGCCGCGCGCCGGGCCAGTCAAGCGCTCGGCGGCTAGCCCGTCCGCGGTGGCTAAGGCTGCAGTACCAACTAAGCCGTCTAGCGCAGCGTCCACACATGTCGCCCCACCGGCTGCGGCCACGTTGCGCGAGGTCTTCAGCAGCCAACCGCAGTTCGCCCAAGCGCCACCGGCACCGGTTTACCCAAGCCAGGCGCGGCGGCGCAATCAGCAGGGTGTGGTGTTGGTCGAGGTGCGCCTGGGCGCCCGCGGTGAGCAGCGCGAACGACGGCTGCTGCGCTCTTCCGGGGTCTCCAGTCTCGATCAGGCGGCCCTCAGTGCGGTGGCAGGTTGGCAGTTCCGCGCCGAGGTGCGCGATGGCCAGGCGGTGCCTAGTCGGGTGCAGATCCCCATTCAATTCACGCTCGCGGCCAGTCGCTAGACGGCCGTTTCATCTATCAGGAGTACTTTCCATGCAGGCACACGCCCCACGTATTTCGCCCCACAATGACCTTTATCTAGCCTGGCAGGTGTTGCGCCGCGAGCAGCCGGGCCTGCGCGCTCGCGATGCCGCCGAGCAACTGGCAGTCAGTGAGGCCGAGCTGACTGCCAGCCGCCTGCAGACCGATGCGCTGCGTTTGCGGCCGGAGTGGGCGACCTTGCTGCCGGCCCTGGGCGAGTTGGGCTACATCATGGCGCTGACGCGCAATCAGCACTGCGTGCACGAGCGCAAGGGCTACTACCGCGACGTTACGGTGATGGCCAGTGGGCAGATGGGCCTGGTGGTGTCGGCCGATATCGACCTGCGCCTGTTTCTCGGTGGCTGGGCCAGTGTGTTTGCCATCGAGGAGCAAACCAGCCGTGGCACCAAGCGCAGCATTCAGGTCTTTGATCGTCAGGGCACGGCGGTGCACAAGGTGTTTCTCACTGCCGAGAGTCAGCTTTCGGCCTGGGAGCCTCTGCTGGAGCGCTTTCGTGCCGCAGAGCAAGGCCCGGAATTAGGCTTGCAGGCGCCGGTGGCGGCACCACCGGTCAAGGCCGACAGTGATATCGACCTGGCCGGTCTGCGCTCGGGCTGGGCGGCGCTGCAGGACACTCACCACTTCTTTGCCCTGCTGCAAAAGCACGGTGTGCGCCGCACCCAGGCGTTGCGTCTGGCCGGCGAGGAGTGGGCCGAGGCTCTGGCGCCCAGCGAGTTGCCCAAGATGCTGGAGGCGGCGGCCGCGACGGAGGTGCCGATCATGGTCTTTGTCGGCAATCAGCACTGCATTCAGATCCACAGTGGTCCGGTGCGCAACCTGCGCTGGCTGGACAGTTGGTTCAACGTGATGGACGCCGAATTCAATCTGCATCTGCAGTCCTCGGCGGTGCGTCAGCTCTGGCGGGTGCGCAAGCCCAGTACTGATGGGGTAATCACCAGCCTGGAAGCCTTCGATGCCGACGGCGAGCTGATTTTGCAGCTGTTTGGCGTGCGCAAGCCGGGCGTGGCTGAGCGCGAAGACTGGCGTGCCCTGGCCCACAGCGCCGCGTCGCTGCCGCGCTAAATCTCTGCGCCACGCCGGGCGACTGAGCCTCTGGGTCGCCCGGCGGGTTAACCCTCCGTTGGAGTTTGTCGACGATGAATACGTTGCGTGCCGCCCTGGGCGGCTTTGTATTGCTGATTAATAGCGCTGGGGTGCTGGCGACCGAACCGGAGCCTGGGCGTTGGGTCAGTGCCGGGGGCGCCTTGACTGAGTGGCTGGTGCTGTTGGGCGGTGAGTCGCGACTGGTCGGTGTCGATAGCACCAGTCAGCATCCTGCGTCGCTCAAGGCGTTGCCGGGTATCGGCTATCAGCGTCAGTTGGCCGCCGAAGGCATTCTCGCCCTGCGCCCACAGCTGTTGCTGGGCACCGAGGAAATGGGGCCGCCGTTGATTCTTGAACAACTGCAGGCGGCCGGTGTGCAGGTTGAGGTGTTGTCCGCACAGCCGCAGCTGCCGGCCTTGCAGACCAACTTGCAGCGCCTGGGGCAATTGCTCGGTGCCGAGCAGCAGGCGCAGCAGCACTGGATGCGGTTCAGCCAGCGCCTGCAGCAACAGGCGCAGTGGATCGCCCAGGCGCAACGTCAGCAAGCGGCGCCGGGCGTAGTGTTGTTGCTCGGTCATGCGGGCAGCAGCCCGATGGCCGCGGGGCAGGCGACCTCGGCACAATGGCTAATCGAGCGTGCGGGTGGACGCAACCTCGCCACCCATCAAGGCTACAAGGCGCTGTCCAACGAGGCGTTGCTGGCCCTGGACCCGCAATGGGTGATCGTCGCTGACCGCAGCCTCGGCGGCGCTGAGGCCATTGCGGCGCTGTTGGCGCACAATCCGGCCTTGGCGGCCACCCAGGCTGGTCGCCAGCAGCACCTGCTGTGGCTGGACCCGACCCTGTTGGTGGGTGGTTTGGGTCCACGTCTGCCGGACGGGCTGGCCGTACTGTCGGCCGCCTTATATCCTGCGGCGCAACCGCTGACCGCCCAAGGACCGCAATGAAACCGACCGTAAGTGCCCGTGTGCTACTTGGCGCGCTGAGCCTGTTACTGCTGCTGGCCTTCTGGCTGGCCCTGGCCCTGGGGGCCACGGCCGTGGGCCTGCTGGCCTGGCGCAGCCTGGGCGCCTATGCCCAGGCGCCGCTGGGCGTGGCGCTGGGGCTGCTGGCGGCCATCGGCTGGGCGGTGGGCACGATGATCCTCAAGCGTGGCCAGGTGGTGGTGCCGGCGCTGGTGCTCACCGGCTGGCAGCTGCTGGGCACCAGCCTGCCGCTGGGCGTGGGCGCGCTGGTCCTGGCGGAGGGCCACGGCACGCAGCTGTTCTGGCCGTCCACCACCAGCGTGCTGCTGATCGCCTACATCACCCTGGTGCCGATGGCGGTGGGCAATGCGGCCTGGTTTGCGGTGGTGGGCCTGTTGCCCACCACGGTGGCCGGGCTGTCGTCGATCCTGGTGCCGGTGGTGGCCATGCTCACCGGCGCGCTGGTGCACGGCGAGCCGCTGGGCCCGGTGCAATGGGCGGCCATGGCCTGCTGCGGCGCCGCGCTGTGGCTGGTGCTGCGGCCAGCCGGGCGCTGAGCCCAGGCTCGGGCCACCCGTCGGCCCGAACGCCGGGCCACCCACCAACGGTGGGGCCCCGCCCGCCGGCGCCATCCCCAGATGCTGCCTTGCCAGTGGGGGCGCAGGCGCCGACGATGCGCCCACCCGTTGCCGGCCGCCGCCCTGCGGCCGGCCATCCCAGGAGACACCGATGAGCACCACCGCCCCCGCTGCCGCCCCGTTTGAGCTTGGCCTGGTGATGGCCGGCGCCGTGTCGGCCGGCGCCTACACCGCAGGTGTCCTGGATTTCCTGTACTTGGCGCTGGACGAATGGCAGGCGGCGTTGGCCCGGGGCGAGCCGGTGCCCGACCACCGCGTGCAGCTGCGCGTGGTCACCGGCGCCTCGGCCGGCGGCATCTGCGGCGCCATCGCGCTGTCCGAGATCGCCTGGCGCAGCGAGCCGGTGGCGGCCGACCCCGGCCCGCGCTGCGCCAACCGCTTCTTCGACACCTGGGTCAACCGCATCGACATCAGCGCGCTGCTGGGCAGCAGCGATGCGATGGACCAGGGCCCGCGGGCGCTGCTCGATTGCAGCGTGCTGGACGAGGTGGCCACCAGCGTGCTGCAGGGCAGCGGCCTGCCGCGCCAGGTGCCCTGGGTGGCGCCGCAGCTCGATCTGCTGATGACCGTCACCAACCTGCGCGGCGTGCCGTACTCGCTGGGCTTCCAGGGCAGCACCCAGCGCGACGGCATGGTCAGCCATGCCGACCATGTGCACTGGAGCCTCAGCGCCGACGGCCAGGCCGGCCCGCCCGCCGCGCTGCGCCTGCGCTGGGACCAGCTGGGCCAGAGCACGGGCGCGGCCGGGCTGATGCCGGTGGCGGCGCTGGCCACGGCCGCCTTCCCGGTGGCGTTGCAGCCGCGCGTGCTGCGCTACGACTTTGCGCCGGGCCGGCCCGACCTGTACTCACTGCGGCCCTTGTCGGTTGGCGATGCCAACGAGATGGCCTGCGACTGGGGCCCCGCCGGCCCGCCGCGGCCCTACGAGTTCTTGTGCGTGGACGGCGGCGTGATGAACAACGAGCCGCTGGAACTGGCCCGCCGCTGCCTGGCCGGCGCGCAGGGCTACAACCCGCGCCCCGGCGAGCTGGCCACCCGGGCGCTGCTGATGATCGACCCCTTCCCCGAAGGCGAAGCGCTGGCGCCCGACTACAGCGCCCCGGCCCAGGCCGACCTGCTGGCCACCGGCTTCGGCCTGTTCAGCGCGCTGATCCAGCAATCGCGCTTCAAGCCCGAGGAGCTGGCGCTGGCCAGTGACCCCGAGGTGTTCAGCCGCTTCCTGATCTCGCCGGTGCGCAAGGACAACCAGGGCCAGGCCGTGCGCGGCAGTGCCTCGGGCATCGCCAGCGCCGCGCTGGGCGGCTTTGCCGGATTCCTGGACCGCGGCCTGCGGCTGCACGACTTCCTGCTGGGCCGGCGCAACGCCCAGCAGTTCTTGCGTGCCCACCTCGATCTGCCGGCGGTCAACCCGTTGTTCGACAGCTGGTCGGGCGCGGCCTGGGCCAGTGGCTGGCAGCACGAGGGCGTGCATGGCGAGGCGATGCTGCCGATCATCCCGCTGCTCGGCCGCGCCGCCCTGCCGATTGCGCTGCCCGACTGGCCGCAGGTCGGCCGCGCCCGCCTGGCCGAGGTGGGCGACGCGTTGGGCCACCGCTACCAGCACGTCACCCATGGCGCGATCGGCCACTACATCCCGTCGTGGCTGGGCCGGGTGGCCGCCAAGCTGCTGGCCGCCAGCCAGCGCGACGCGGTGGTGGCCAAGCTGGGCCAGGTGCTGCAGACCGAGCTGGGCAAGGCCGATCTGCTGGGGTGAGGTCGGCGGCAGGTCGCCGGCCGACACCGACCCCAACGGCGGTGCGGGCAGACTCAAGTCCGGCCATGGGTTGCCGACAAAGCGGTGTGCGCATCAGCGCCCAGGCGCCGCTGTGGCGCCGTGCTCCGCAGTACCCCCGCCAACGCGAGCAGCCCATGAACATCCTTGAAACCCTGCGGATCGGTCCACGCCTGGCGTTGGGCTTTCTGATCCTGATCCTGAGCAACCTGGCCGTGGCCGGCTTCGGCTGGTGGCAGCTGCGGGAGGCCTCGGCCCAGACCGTGCGGTTGGCCGAGACCGACCTGGTCAACATGGCCAAGATCACCCAGATCAAGGACAACCAGAACGTGGCCGCACGCGCCGTGCGCAATGTCGTGATGCTCAGCGAGCCGCAGAAGCAGAAGCAGGAGCACCAGCGCCTGCTGGACCTGCGCGGACCCACCTCCGCCCTGCTGAAGGACGTGACCGAGCACCTGCAGGACGACGAGGGCAAGGCCCTGCTCGCGGCCTTGGTGGCGGCGCGGCCGGCCTTCATCCAGGCCACGGACAAGGTGGTGGCCCTGGCCTTGGACAAGCAGACCCAGGCCGCCACCGACGCCGTGTTCAACGAGCTGCGCCCGGCGCAGGCGGCCTACTTCAAGGCCATGGACAACCTGTCCGCGCACCAGGAGGGCCTGATGCACGCCGGTGCCCGCGACGTCTACGAACAGGCCGGTCGTGCCGGCTGGCTGATGCTGGCCATCGGCGCGCTGGCCTCGGTGGCCGGCGGCGCGCTGGCCTGGTTGCTGTCGCGCTCCATCGTGGCGCCGCTGGCCAAGGCCATCCGCGTGGCGCAGGCGGTGGCAGCGGGCAAGCTGGGCTCGCGCATCGAGGTGCGCGGCCGCGACGAGGCCGCCGACCTGCTGACCGCCCTCAACACCATGAACCAGAACCTGCAGACCCTGGTGGGTCAGGTGCGCCAGAGCAGCGATTCCATCGCCACCGGCTCGGCGCAGATTGCGGGGGGCAATGCCGATCTGTCGCAGCGCACCGAGCAGCAGGCCGCCAACCTGCAGCAGACGGTGGCCTCGCTGGCCGATCTGGTGACCACCGTCAAGCACAGCGCCGCCACCGCGCACACGGCCACCGAGCTGGCCAGCCAGGCCAGCGCCGTGGCACACAAGGGCGGCCAGGCCGTGGGCCAGGTGGTGGCCACGATGGACGAGATCAGCGCCAGCTCGCGGCGCATCGCCGACATCATCGGCACCATCGACGGCATCGCCTTCCAGACCAACATCCTGGCGCTGAATGCCGCGGTGGAGGCCGCGCGGGCCGGTGAACAGGGCCGCGGCTTTGCCGTGGTGGCGGCGGAGGTGCGCAGCCTGGCGCAGCGCAGTGCCGAGGCCGCGCGCGAGATCAAG
>NKIE01000851.1 GCA_002256055.1 Pseudomonas sp. PGPPP3
AGTCCGACCTGTGCGGCCCATGTAGCCCAACAGTTTGCCGAGAGCGACTTACTGATTTTGGATGGTGGCGCAAGTGAGGTCGGGCTTGAATCCACTATCGTCAGCCTGTTGAACATGGATCAACCCAGACTACTGCGCGAAGGCATGCTTAGCGCCAGAGAAATTGAAGCAGTATTAGGTTCCCCCCTTCAACGTGGCGCAAACAGCGAAGTGCGCGTACCAGGTCAGCACAAAAAACACTACGCTCCGACCACGCCCTGCTGGCGATTTACAGAGGTGCCCGCTGACGCCCTCGAAGACCCACAATGTGCCTGGCTTTGGTGCGGTGAAGCACCTGCCTGCGCAGGGCCCTCTGTGCAGTTGAGCGACCAGCCGCACGCCTATGCACAAGGCTTGTATGCCGCGTTGTACCAGCTCGACAACCTCGGCATGCAGCGCCTACTGATCCAGTTGCCCGCAAATACACCGGAGTGGGCAGCGGCACATGATCGACTGGCGCGTGCCAGCCAAGTACTGGTTTAAGTCAGGCAACGGCAACAGTCGAGTTCAGACGCCATGCATAAAGATGCCATGCATCCTGATCGAAACTGTTGATCGCGGTATCCACATAGATATATGCCTTTGGAATGCCATCGCCACTATTGAACAGGCGCAATTGCACCTCCTCTTTA
>NKIE01000852.1 GCA_002256055.1 Pseudomonas sp. PGPPP3
TTTCAGCATAAAGAAGCGCGGCATCAGGCTGCCGGAGGTGGACGACACCGAGCCAAAGGCGAAGGTCTTGCCTTTCAGGTCCTGCAGTGACTTCACGGCCGGGTTGGCGGTGATGTACTTGCTGGTGAACTTCTCGTCCTGCTCGCGCTGTACCAGCGGAATCGCATTGCCGGTTTTCAGGCGCGTCTGCACGAAGGTGAAACCGCCCAGCCAGGCCATGTCTAGACGGTCCGAAGCCAGGGCTTCGACCACGGCGGCGTAGTCGCTGACCGGCACGAACTCGACCTTCATGCCCAGTTGCTGTTCCAGGTAGGCGCCCAGGGGCTTGAATTTGCGTTGCAGTTCGGTGGGCGCTTCATCGGGGATGGCCGATACGCGCAGCACGTCGGCGGCCTGGCTGAGGGCGCAGGAAAGGGACAGGGCAAGGCCGGCAGCGAGTGCCGAAAGACGAGTACGCATGGGTATCTCCGGTTCAAAAACGGGAAAAGGAGGCGAAGTATAGGGGGCTGCGGCTGGCTGTGGGGCTTTGTGGCGCTTTAACATGCACGCACTGTGTGTTTTCGGAGTTTTGCAATGAGCACGACCATGCCTGCACTGGCTTTTGCCGGAATCGGTTTGATGGGGCTGCCGATGTGTCGTCGGCTGTTGGCCGCCGGTTATCCGCTGACG
>NKIE01000051.1:0-3344 GCA_002256055.1 Pseudomonas sp. PGPPP3
GCCCGCCTCTACCCGCAGGACGCCGAGGTGCGCCTGCGCATGCTCAGTTGCCTGACCCGCGCCGCCGGCCCGGCTGGCATGGTCGGCGGCCAGGCCATCGACCTCGGTTCGGTGGGCTGCAAACTCGACCAGGCGGCCCTGGAGCTGATGCACCGGCACAAGACCGGCGCCCTGATCGAGGCCAGCGTGACCCTCGGCGCCCTCGCCAGCGGCCTGGCCGACGAGCCGGCACTGCAAGCCCTGCAGCGCTATGCCCAGGCCATCGGCCTGGCCTTCCAGGTGCAGGACGATATCCTCGACGTGGAAAGCGACACCGCCACCCTGGGCAAAACCCAGGGCAAGGACAGCGCCAACGACAAGCCCACCTACCCGGCCCTGCTTGGCCTGCCGGCGGCGAAAAGCTACGCACTGGAGCTGCGCGACCAGGCCATTGCCGCCCTCAGCCCCTGGGGTGAAAACGCCGAGCCGCTGCGCGCGCTGGCGCGCTTTATCGTCGCCCGCAACAGCTAGTCCTCCCGTAGCCCGGATTACATCCGGGCTACGCGCTCACCAATCACTTCAGCCCAAACGTGCCGGCAACAGGCGCAGGCGCACCAGCAGCCAGGGCATCAGGGCTGCAACAAAGCCGCCCAACAACAACCCGCGCACGCTCTGCCACAGCAAGTCCGGCCAGGCCAACTGCGTGCCCAGCCACTTCAGTGCACTTTGCAGAGCGATAAACGCCAGCGCGCCGATCAACGCCGCCAGCAACCGGCGCCACCAGTGGGTGCGGGCATGGAAATCCAGCAACCGCCCTTCCAGCCAGTAACCAAGCAGCACGCCCACCAGCATCCCCGCCAGCAGCGGCACATAGCTGGGCGCCAGACCCCGCCAGCTGAGCTGAAAGAGCAGCGCCAACAGCACCACCAACGCCAGGTGCCAGAACGGGTTGAGCGCCTGCCAGCCTTCCCAGCGCTGCAACAGAGCAAAGCTGGCAAGGGTCAAGGCACCCAGCGCGGCGCCACCGAGCACGTCTTCCAGGTCATGGGCACCGAGGTACAGGCGGCTGAAGATAATCCCCAGCACGATAAAGCCACTCAGCCAGTTGAACACCCGGCTGCGCGCCTCATAGGCCAGCCACAACCACAGCACCACGGCGATCTGCGCATGCCCCGAAGGCAAGCCAAAACTGGCGCCCACCTCATGGTCCAGGCGGTATTCCAGCGGCGGACGCGGGTCCTGCCAGAGGTCCTTGAGCCAGGCATTCAGCACCGCGGTAAAAGCCACCAACAGGAACAGGCGCAGGAAGATCGCCTTGTTCCAGGCCCAGTAGCCCAGCGGCAAAAAGAACAGGATAAATTTCTCGTAGCCCAGGTAACTGAAGCCGTGCATCAGCGTGGTTAGCCAGTCGTGGCGCAGCGGCAGCACCCAGGACAGGTCGTGGAGGAGTTCGGGCATGGTTGGCCTCTTGTTAGTGTTGCGCCAGGCGCAAGGTTAGGCAGTGTCGCCGCCACCGGTACGTCGCGCAATCCTCAGCCGTGCTGGGATGCAGCCAGCGCCAGCACCTGCTGGCGCAACCAACGGTTGCCCGGTTCAGCTTCGGCTTGCACCGACCAGTACAGGTTCAGGGTCACCGGCGGTAGGGCCAACGGCATGTCCAGCAGGCGATTGCCCAGCCCGGCATTCAGCAGTTCGGCATAGCGCCGCGGCAGGCTCAGCAGCAGCGGCGTATGAGCCACCAGCAGGGCCGCCGAGAGGTAATGCTGGCAGCGCTGCCGCACCTGGCGGGCCAGGCCCAGATGGCCCAGCGCCAGGTCCTCGACACAGATGCCGCGGCGCCGCGAGGTCACCGCCACATGCTCGCAGGCCAGGTAGCGTTCGGCCGTCAGCTCACCACTGAAACCTGGGCCAACCATCACGCACAAGGGGTCTTGCAGCAGCACCTGCTGGCGCAGTTGCGCATCGGTAGGGCGAGCGATCTCCACCGCCAGGTCGACTCGCCCCAGGGCCAGCTCGCGGCGCAACTCGGCCCAGTGCAGGCTGGTGCTGCGTACCTGCACCTGCGGTGCATGCTGCTGCAAGTGGGCGCAAATCGCCGGCAGCAACAGCGGCTCCATCTGTTCCGGCATGTTCAGGCTGAAGCTGCGCCGGTCGTGCAACGGGTCGAACGCCGCCACCCGCGTCACGCTGCGCTGCAAACCGGCCAGGGCATCGAGAATCCCCGGCGCCAGCTGCTCGGCCAGCGGCGTCGGCGCCACCCCACGGCCCTCGCGCACGAACAGCGGATCACCCAATTGCTCGCGCAGACGTGCCAGGGCATGGCTGACCGCCGACTGACTGAGGTGCAGCAGCGCCGCCGCCCGAGTCAGGTTGCGCTCGCGGTAGCCCACCTCGAAAACCCGGAACAGGTTTAGGTCCAGGCGCTTTAGCGCCGGCCACTCATGTGCGTCATTCATGCCTGCCACCCAACATTCTTGGAGACAGCCAGCCTAACAGGGCCAACCCGCCGACGAAGCATGCATAGGATTCATGCATGCCGATGCATAAGCATCAGTTCTGCCGCAGCCAGCGGCTACCTAAGATGCTCGCCTGATAAAAACAACAGAGTCATCGCCATGAACCCAGTCGCCTACCTCGACCAGTTGACCGCCCTGCAAGCGGCAGCCTGGCCCGCCGCCGTCCCGCGCAACGTCACCTACCCCCATGGCCAGCAGCCCCTGAGCGAATACCTGCGGGCTTGGGCACGCTTGCAACCGGACAGCGTGGCGCTGGATTTCTATGGCCACAGCCTGAGCTACGCCGAGCTGGACCAGCAGTCCGACCGCTGCGCCGCGCTGCTGGCCGAATTGGGCGTGCGTCCCGGCGACCGGGTGGCGGTGTTTATGCCCAATTGCCCGCAGCTGCATATCACCTTCTACGCCATCCTCAAGTGCGGCGCGGTGTATGCGCCGGTCAGCCCGCTGAGCAAGGCCCTAGAACTGAGCTACCAACTCAAGGACAGCGGTGCCCAGGTGCTCCTCTGTTTTGACCAGTTGCTGCCGGTGGTACGCGCGGTGCGCGACGACTGCGCGCTGCGCCATGTGCTGGCCAGCAGCCTGTCGGAGTTGCACCCAGCGGCGCCGAGCATCCCGGTGGCCGACCTGCTGCTGGCGCCGAAAATCAGCGGTGACGATTTCCTCGATTTCTACCCGGCCCTAGCCGCCTGCACGGCCGCCGTGCCAAGTCATCGCCCGCAACTGGATGACCTTGCCGCACTGAACTACACCGGCGGCACCACCGGCCTGCCCAAGGGCTGCATGCATAGCCACCGCGACATGCTCTACACCTGCGCCAGCTTCGTGCCGACGGCCCTGGGCCTGGACCGC
>NKIE01000051.1:3354-11106 GCA_002256055.1 Pseudomonas sp. PGPPP3
GACCGCGACAGCGTACTACTGAACTTTCTGCCCGAGTTCTGGATTGCCGGGGAAAACGCCGGCCTGCTGTTCCCGGTCTTCGCCGGCTGCCGCTTGGTGCTGCTGGCGCGCTGGGATGCCCTGGCCTTTATGGCCGCCGTGCAGCATTACCAGGTCAGCCACTGCGGCCTGCTGGTCGACAGCGCCGCCGAGGTGCTGGACCACCCGCACGTGGGTGACTACGACCTGCGCTCACTGCAGCGCACCGGCAGCATCTCCTTTATCAAGAAACTGACCCGCGACTACCGCGCACGCTGGCAGGCGCTGAGCGGCTGCAGGCTGTTCGAGTTCAGCTTCGGCATGACCGAAACCCACACCTGCGACACTTTCACCTGGGGCCTGCAAGACGACGACTTCGACCTCACCAGCGCACCGACCTTCGTCGGCCTGCCGGTGCCCGGCACCCAGTTCAAGGTCTGCGACTTTGCCAGCGGCGCGCTGCTGCCACTGGGCAGCGAAGGCGAGCTGTGCGTGCGCAGCCCGGCGCTGATGCAGGGCTACTGGCAGCGCCCGGAGGAATCCGCCGCCGCGCTCAAGGACGGCTGGCTGCACACCGGCGACCTCGGCCAGATCACCGAGCAAGGCTTTATCCGCTACCTCGGCCGGCGCAAGGAGATGCTCAAGGTCAACGGCATGAGCGTGTTCCCCAGCGAGCTGGAAGCGCTACTCGGGCAACACCCGGCCCTGCTGGCCAGCGCTGTGATCGGCCGCACCGACGCCCAGCGCGGCCAGCAGCCAATGGCCTTCGTGGTGCTCAAACCCGGCAGCGCGGAAGATGCCGAGACACTGAGCGCCTGGTGTCGCAACGCCATGGCCAGCTACAAGGTGCCGGAGATCCGCGTGGTCGCGGCGCTGCCGATGACCGCCACCGGCAAGGTGAAGAAGAACGAATTGGAGAACCTGCTGTGAGCGCGCCCTTTACTGCCCTGCTGATCGCCAACCGCGGCGAAATCGCCATCCGCATCGCCCGCGCCTGCGCCGACCTTGAGATCCGTTCGGTGGCGGTGTTCGCCGAAGACGACGACGCCAGCCTGCACACGCGCAAGGCCGACCTCGCCGTGCCGCTCAAAGGCCGTGGCGTGCCGGCCTACCTGGACATGGACCAGCTGATCGCCATTGCCGCCGCCCACGGCTGCGACGCCATTCACCCCGGTTACGGCTTCCTCGCCGAGAACGCCGAGTTCGCCCGCCGCTGCCAGGCCGCCAGCATCACCTTTATCGGCCCAGCGCCGGAGGTGCTCGAACTGTTCGGCGACAAAGCCGCCGCCCGCGCCCTGGCCGAGCGCTGCGGCGTGCCGCTGGTGGCCGGCATCAACCAGGCGGTGAGCCTGGAACAAGCCCAAGCCTTCTGCACCGAGCATGGCGCCGTGATGCTCAAGGCCCTGGCCGGTGGCGGTGGCCGTGGCATGCGCGCGGTGTTCGAGCCGACGACACTGGCCGAAGCCTACGCCCGCTGCCAGTCCGAGGCGCAGGCGGCGTTCGGTAACGGCGCCCTATACATCGAGCAACTGGTGAGTGACGCGCGGCATATCGAAGTGCAGGTGCTCGGCGACGGCTCCGGTGCCGTCAGCCATCTGTGGGAACGCGACTGCAGCCTGCAGCGACGCAACCAGAAACTGGTGGAAATTGCCCCCAGCCCCGACCTGGACAGCGATGTACGTGATGCCATGATCGCCGCTGCCCTACATCTGGCGGCCGACGTGAAGTACTGCGGCATCGGCACCTTCGAGTTCCTCCTCGACGCGGCACAGCCGGGGCGCTTCTACTTTATGGAAGCCAACCCGCGGGTGCAGGTGGAGCACACCGTCAGCGAACAAGTCACCGGCGTCGACCTGCTGCACACCCAGCTCAAGCTGGTCGCCGGCCACTCCCTGGCAGCACTCGGCCTGTTGCAGCCGCCGGCCGTGCAGGGCTTCGCCGTGCACCTGCGGATCAACCTGGAAACCCTGCATGCCGACGGCAGCACGCGCCCGGCGGTCGGCACCCTGACTGCCTTTGATCCGCCCAGTGGCCCCGGCCTGCGCGTGGATGGCTACGGCTACGCCGGCTACCCGGTAAGCCCCAACTACGACTCGCTGCTGGCCAAACTGATCGCCCAGGGTGCGGACTACCCGACCGCCCTGCGCCGCGCCTACCGCGCCCTCAGCGAGTTCCGCTTGGAGGGCGTGGCCAACAACTTGCACCTGCTGCAAAACCTGCTGCGCCACCCGGCCGTGCAGCGCCATCAGGTCAACACCCGCTTTGTCGAAAACCAACTGACCGAGTTGCTCGCACCTCAACCACAGGCCCACGCCCATCGCTATTTCGCCGTCAGCAGTGCCAGCGTGGCCGCCACCCTGCACAGCGTCGACGCCCCGCCCGGCAGTGTGCCGCTGACCACTCCCAATACCGGCGTGCTGGTGTGCCTGGAGGTGGCCGAGGGCGATGCCGTGGCCGCTGGCCAGAGCATCGCCGTGCTGGAAGCGATGAAGATGGAGTTCGTGGTCAAGGCCAGCCACAGCGGCATCGTCCGCGCCCTGGCAGCGCAACCGGGCGACACCCTCGCGGAAGGCCAGACCCTGTTGTTTATCGAGCCCGCCGAAGTCGACGGCAGCGCTCAACATGATGAGCAGAGCCTGGACCTGGCGCATATTCGCGCCGACCTCGCCGAGGTGCTGGAGCGCCACGCCTTGCTCACCGATGCCCGCCGCCCCGAGGCCGTGGCCAAGCGGCGCAAGACCGGCCAACGCAGCGCCCGGGAAAATCTCGCCGACCTGCTGGACGACGGCAGCTTCAGTGAATACGGCGCCCTGGCCCTGGCCGCACAACGGCGTCGGCGCTCAACCGAGGAACTGCTGCAACTGAGCCCCGCCGACGGCCTGATCGCTGGCATCGGCACAGTGAATGCTGCGGCGTTCGGCAGCCAGGCCGCGCGCTGCATGAGCATCGCTTACGACTACACAGTGTTCGCCGGCACCCAGGGTGTGATCAACCACAAGAAGACCGACCGCATGCTGCAACTGGCCGAGCAATGGCGCCTGCCGTTGGTGCTGTTTGCCGAAGGCGGCGGCGGGCGGCCGGGGGATACCGATTTCGTTGGCGTGGCTGGCCTCGACTGCCACACCTTTGTCGGCATGGCCAAACTGTCCGGTCTGGTGCCGCTGGTGGGCGTGGTGTCCGGGCGCTGCTTCGCCGGCAACGCCGCCCTGCTCGGCTGCTGCGACGTGATTATCGCCACCGAGAACGCGACTATCGGTATGGCCGGGCCGGCGATGATCGAGGGCGGCGGCCTCGGTCGCTTCACGCCCGAGCAAGTCGGCCCGATCAGCGTGCAAGGCCCCAACGGCGTGATAGACGTGCAGGTGGCCGACGAGGCCGCCGCCGTGCAGGTGGCCAAGCAATACCTGAGCTACTTCCAGGGCCCGCTGGCCAACTGGCAGTGCCGCGACCAGCGCGAGCTGCGCCAGCTGATCCCGGAAAACCGCCTGCGCGTGTATGACATCCGCCAGGTGATCGCCACCCTGGCCGATGCCGACAGCGTGCTGGAGTTGCGCCGTGCGTTTGCCCCGGGGCTGATTACCGCGCTGATCCGCATCGAAGGCCGGCCGTTTGGTCTGCTGGCCAACAACCCGGCGCACCTCGGTGGCGCCATCGACGCCCAGGCCGGCGACAAGGCCGCGCGCTTTATGCAGCTGTGCGATGCCTTCGACATCCCCCTGCTTTCACTGTGCGACACCCCCGGTTTTATGGTCGGCCCTGAGGCGGAAAAACAGGCCACCGTGCGGCATATCTCGCGCATGTTCGTCGCCGCCGCCAGCCTCACGGTACCGTTCTTCACCGTGGTGCTGCGCAAGGGCTATGGCCTCGGCGCCCAGGCCATGGCCGCCGGCAGCTTCCACTCGCCGCTGTTCACCATCGCCTGGCCCAGCGGCGAGTTCGGCGCCATGGGCCTGGAAGGTGCGGTGCGCCTGGGTTTTGCCAAGGAACTGGCCGCCCAGCCCGACGCCGCGGCGCAAAAAGCCTTGTTCGACAAACTGGTGGCCAAGGCCTACGAGCAAGGCAAGGGCCTGAATATGGCCACCTATCTGGAGATCGATGCAGTGATCGACCCCGCCGATACCCGCGCCTGGCTGCTGCGCGGCCTCAACGCCACACCGCCAACGGCGCCGCGTCAGGGTAAAAAACGGCCCTTCGTCGACACCTGGTAAGCGCCCCGCGCGGCGGCCGACTTGGCGCCGCGCGGTCATATTGCGCGGTAACAGCGGCCTGCGTGTTCAGGCCGCTTGGGCCATATCGGTGCTTCGGGTAAACTGCCGCATCTTTTGCCCCATGAACGCGATGCGCCTGATGCCGACGACCTTCCACGAATTCCCCCGCCAGCGCCCTGTAACGCCGTTGCTTGACCGTGCGAGCACGCCGGACGGGCTGCGCCGCCTGGGTGAAAACGAGCTGGAAGGCCTGGCCGACGAGTTGCGCCAGTACCTGCTGTACACGGTCGGGCAAACCGGCGGGCACTTCGGCGCCGGCCTCGGCGTGATCGAGCTGACCATCGCCCTGCATTACGTGTTCGACACCCCGGACGACCGCCTGGTGTGGGACGTGGGCCATCAGGCCTACCCGCACAAGATCCTTACCGGCCGCCGCGAGCAGATGAGCACGCTACGGCAGAAGGACGGCATCGCCGCCTTCCCGCGTCGCAGCGAGAGCGAGTACGACACCTTTGGCGTCGGCCACTCCAGCACCAGCATCAGCGCGGCCCTCGGCATGGCCATTGCCGCCCGCCTGCAGGGCAGCAAGCGCAAGGCCGTGGCGGTAATCGGCGACGGCGCGATGACCGCCGGCATGGCGTTCGAGGCGCTCAACCACGCCTCGGATGTGGGCGCCAACATGCTGGTGGTGCTCAACGACAACGACATGTCGATCTCCAACAACGTCGGCGGGCTGTCCAACTACCTGGCCAAGATCCTCTCCAGCCGCACCTACGCAAGCATGCGCGAGGGCAGCAAGAAGGTCCTGTCGCGCCTGCCCGGCGCCTGGGAAATTGCCCGCAAGACCGAAGAACACGCCAAAGGCATGCTGGTCCCCGGCACCCTGTTCGAAGAGCTGGGCTGGAACTACATCGGCCCCATCGACGGCCACGACCTGCCGACGCTGATCACCACCCTGCGCAATATGCGCGACCTGGATGGCCCGCAGTTCCTGCATATCAGCACCAAAAAGGGCAAGGGCTTCGCCCCGGCCGAACTGGACCCGATCGGCTACCACGCGATCACCAAGCTGGAGCCACTTAATGCCCCAGTGGTGCCGAAGAAGATCAGCGGGCCGAAATACTCCGCCGTGTTCGGCCAATGGCTGTGTGACATGGCCGAGCAGGATGCGCGCCTGGTCGGCATCACCCCGGCGATGAAGGAAGGCTCCGATCTGGTCGCGTTCAGCCAGCGCTTCCCGCAGCGTTACTTCGACGTGGCGATTGCCGAGCAGCACGCCGTGACCCTGGCCGCGGGCATGGCCTGTGACGGCATCAAGCCGGTGGTGGCGATCTACTCGACCTTCCTGCAGCGCGCCTATGACCAACTGATTCACGACGTGGCCGTGCAGCACCTCGACGTGCTGTTCGCCATCGACCGTGCTGGCCTGGTCGGCGAAGACGGTCCGACCCACGCCGGCAGCTTCGACCTCTCGTACCTGCGCTGCATCCCCGGCATGCTGATCATGACGCCCAGCGATGAAAACGAACTGCGCCGCATGCTCACCACCGGTCACCTGTTCAATGGCCCCGCCGCCGTGCGTTACCCGCGTGGCAGCGGACCGAATGCACGGATCGACCAAGAGCTGACGCCGCTGGAAATCGGCAAGGGCTTGGTGCGCCGCCAGGGCCATAAAACGGCCCTACTGGTGTTCGGCGTGCAACTGACTGAAGCCCTGCAGGTCGGTGAATTGCTCGATGCCACCGTGGTCGACATGCGCTTCGTCAAACCCTTGGACGAAACCCTGCTGCGCCAACTGGCGGCTGAGCATGAGCTGCTGGTAACCATCGAAGAAAACAGCATCATGGGTGGCGCAGGCTCCGCCGTCAGCGAGTTCCTCGCCAGCGAAAACCTGCTCAAGCCGATGCTCCACCTGGGCTTGCCGGACTACTACGTCGAGCACGCAAAACCGACCCAGATGCTCGCCGAATGTGGCCTCGACGCAGCCGGCATCGAAGCCGCCGTGCGTGAGCGCCTGGCCTGCCTGTAACGCTACAGCGTGCACGGCCGACGTGACATGAACGCACCACACGTCGGCTTGCCGCACTTTCACTTGTTCCTGATCCACCGCGCACCTTAAGGTGCGCGACGTTTTTTATCCGCCACGGTGTGCTGCCAGCCCTGATGCTGCAGCCTGAAACGGGAAGCTGGTCAAAGCCAGCACTGCCCCCGCAACGGTAACCGAGCGCAGCCTGCCTAGCGCAGCGCTGCAACGTCTGCCTGATAGACCACTGGGTTCGCCTGGGAAGGTTGGTAGACGTCGCTCGGCAGTCCGGAGACCGGCCTTGGTGGACGTGACTGGTATTGCGGAGGGCAAGCACCGGCAAGCATTGTCGGCTGCCCGGAATTCCCTGCACCGCATCGCTGGCCAACGCCCTCCTCGAAAGCTTCGCTTACTTTTGAGGATTGTTAATGAAACTGTCTCCCCTGGCCCTGGCTGTTGCCCTGCTGCCGTTCACGACTCACGCCACTGCTACTGACGCCGCTACAGATAGCTCCGAAGCATTGCTGGCGCCGGCACTGGTGGTCACGTCCGGCCGTCAGGTGGAATCCAAAAAGGCCGCCGTGGCCGCGACCAGCGTCTTCACCCGCTCGGATATCGAACGCCTACAAGTGCGCAACGTCGATGAACTGCTGACCCGCGTACCAGGCGTCAGCGTCAGCCGCAACGGCGGTCCGGGCAGTATCTCCGGCGTATTTATGCGCGGTACCGGCAGCACTCAGTCGCTGATCCTCGTGGATGGCCAGCGCATTGCCTCTGCCACCAGCGGCACCGCCAGCCTGGAGTTCCTGAGCATCGACCAGATCGAACGGGTCGAAGTGGTGCGCGGCTCGCGCTCGTCACTGTATGGCTCGGACGCCATCGGCGGGGTCATCCAGATCTTCACCCGCCGCGGCGGCAACACCCCGGCACAGCCCTATATGCGCCTGGCCGCCGGCAGCAACAACACCTATGAGCGCACCCTGGGCATCTCCGGTGGCGACGCGCAGACTCGCTACAACCTCAGCGGCAACCTCAACGAAAGCCAGGGCATCGACAACACCGGAAGCTACCTGGGTGACAATCGCGACGACGACGCCGTGCGCAACCGCGCCCTTAGCCTGAATGTCTCCCACCAATTCAATGAGCAACTGGAAGCAGGCATCAGCGCCCTCGACCAACGCGGCAAAACCGAGTTCGACGACATCTACAGCGGCACCCGCCCTTATGACGACTTCCAGCTCAGCAGCACCTCGGGCTACCTCAGCGCCCAGCTCAATGACAGCGGGCTGAGCCGCATCGAAGCCGGGCACAGCGAAGACAAGCGCGACACCCAAAACGATGACCCACTGGGCTCGCTGTACACCTACAACACCTACCGTAATGCGGCCAACTGGCTGAACACCGTGCAAGTCAATGATGCCAACAAGCTGCTGCTGGGCCTGGACTGGTACGAAGACATCCTGCACAGCTCGACCGACTTCAACGAGACCTCACGCTGGAACC
>NKIE01000052.1:0-300 GCA_002256055.1 Pseudomonas sp. PGPPP3
CTCTGGCCAGTTCCTGGGGCGGAGCGAACTGCTCCTCGTCGCTCAAGTTAAAGGTACCGAAGTGGATCGCCATGCTGCACTGCGAGGCCAGTTGCTGGTGGGCCTGCACGGCGTCGTCGGGGTCCATGTGGTTGTCGCGCATAAACCAGCGCGGGGCGTAGGCGCCAATCGGCAGGGCAGCAAAGCGCAGGGGGCCGAAGCGCTGGTGGATCAGTTTGAATTCCGGCCCCAGGCCACTGTCACCGGGAGACAGCACCGGCCCTTCGGCCGAGTCGAGCACAACGCCCAGCCACAGGCTGC
>NKIE01000052.1:310-11056 GCA_002256055.1 Pseudomonas sp. PGPPP3
CGAGCACAAAGCCCAGCCACAGGCTGCGGTTGGTGTCGTGGCGGGCGCGTGCCGACCAGTGCTGCACGGGCACGGCATGCAGGCTGATTTGTTCGTTCAGCGGCAGGCTTTGCCACCAATCCAGCTCGATGACATCGGGGAAGCCGCACTCGCCAATCAACCCGCCATTGCCCAGGCCGGTGACCACCTGGGCCAGCGGGAAGCGCTCGGCCAGTTGGCGCAGGCTGAACAGGTCGAGGTGGTCGTAGTGGTTGTGGCTGACCAGAATCAGGTCAATCGGCGGCAGCTGGTCGAGGCTCAAGCCCGGCGGGTGATAACGCTGCGGGCCAATAAATTCGAACGGACTGGCGCGCTTGCTCCACAGCGGGTCGGTGAGAATATTCAGGCCGTGCTGCTGGAGCAGTAGGGTGGCGTGGTTGATATAGGTGACGCGCAGCTCGGCGCCATGCACCCGGCTAACGATCTCGGGCGGTATTTGTGGGCCGGGCTGCGGCACCCACTGCATTTGCGGCGGGCGGCTGAACCGCCACTTGAGTACATCGCCCAGGCTTTTATGGGCCTTGGGTTCGAGGTTATGAAAGTGCTCGCCATCGAAATGGCCGCTGTGGGGCCCACGGTAGGGGCGGCCATGGCGGCCCAGTAGGTTGAGCAAGGCCAGCCACCAGGTGGGGCGCAGAACACGGAACATACGGATTCGCTCTTGCGGTTGAGATGCGCGTCAACCTAGCATGCCGCTCCCGTCGCCCGCCTGGCCAAGTCTTTTCTACTCATGTCACGACCTCCTGCTCGTCCTGCTGCAACCCGTTCTCCACGTCCTGGCCAGGGTTCGTCTGCGCCACGGCGAGTGGCCAAGCCGGCGCCGGCCGAGCCGCAGTTGTTGCTGTTCAATAAGCCGTTTGACGTGCTCACCCAGTTCAATGACGAAGGCGGGCGCGCCACCCTCAAGAACTTTATCCCCGTGCCTGGCGTTTACCCGGCCGGGCGCCTGGACCGCGACAGCGAAGGCCTGTTGCTGCTGACCAATGTCGGTAGCCTGCAGGCGCGCATCGCCGACCCCAAGCACAAGCTGGCCAAGACTTACTGGGTGCAGGTGGAGGGCGAGCCGAGTGCCGAGCAGCTGCAGCAATTGCGCGACGGAGTGCAGCTTAACGACGGCCCGACCCTGCCGGCCGAGGCGCGTTTGCTGGATGAGCCCGAACTGTGGCCGCGCAACCCGCCGGTGCGCTTTCGCAAGAGCGTGCCGACCCACTGGCTGGAGTTGGTGATCCGCGAAGGACGCAACCGCCAGGTGCGGCGCATGACGGCGGCGGTGGGCTTGCCGACGCTGCGTCTGGTGCGGGTGCGGATCGGCCCCTGGAGTATCGAAGGGCTGGCGCCTGGCGAGTGGCGCGCAGTGCCGGCGCAGTTGCCCTAACGAGTCGGCCAGGTGTGCGGCCTAGGCCGGATTTTGAAGCAGAAAACCCGAAGGTCTGTTGCCGTTATTGAATGCCGAAGGTGACTTCAACCAGGTAGCCAATGATCGGCTTGGCGGCAAAGGCAAACAGGCACAGACCGAGGCCGAGAAACAGGATGGCGGTGCCCATGCGGCCGGCCTTCGAGGTTTTTGCCAGGTCCCAGATGATGAAGGCCATAAAGGCCATCAGGCCGCTGACCAGCACATACATCATCAGGGCTTCAAACTGTTCGGTTTCCATGGCGACCTCAGTGGCGTAATTCGGAGCCGCAGCAGCGGCGCGGGGATTATACGCGCGTTGCCGGCGCTGGCGACTGCCACTGGGCAGCGCTGGGCGCGGCTTAGCCGCGCAGGTGGTTGAGCGGCAGTTCGGTGCTACTCAGCACCTGATTGAGCACGAAGCTGGAGCGCACGCTGGTCACCCCTTCGATGCGGGTCAGGTGGCCAAGGAGAAACTTCTGGTAGTGGTCCATGTCGGCCACCACCACCTTCAGTTGATAGTCCGCGTCCATCCCGGTCACCAGGCTGCACTCAAGCACCTCCGGGCATTGGCGGATGGCACCCTCGAAACCCTCGAAGCGTTCCGGGGTGTGTCGGTCCATGCCGATCAGCACATAGGCGGTCAGGCTCAGACCGAGCTTCTTGCGGTCCAGTAGGGCCACCTGGCGGAGGATGTAGCCGTCGTCCTCCAGTTGCTTGACCCGCCGCGAACAAGGCGAGGGTGACAGGCCGATGCGCTCGGCCAGGTCCTGGTTGGAAATGCGCGAGTCGCGCTGCAATTCGCTGAGAATGTTCAGGTCGTAGCGGTCGAGTTTGTTCATGTTGGCCTGATTTGTTGGCTGTATTGCGCGTTATCATGCGCTTGTGGTGATCTATTGCGCAAATATCGTTCTGGTCAGCAATCTTCGCAATCTTTTGCCGCGACGATGAGACTAGTATTCTTCTCAGTTTCAAGGCCCGGACATTCTCGTCCAGCCGACCCGCCCAACCAGGTGGGTCGATGCCGGCGCCCTTATCGGGGTGGCCTGGCCACCGGGTCCGCAGCGCCCAATCAGGCCTGCGATGCACAGCGCGATACCCTCGCCAGTGCCGGATGAAAGCAAAAAGGGCGTCCCACGGGACGCCCTTTTTGTTGTGCCCGATTTGACCCTAACAGGTCAGAGCAGGCCGCTGAGTTGCAACAGCCACCAGGCCAGAATCAGCACCTGCACCAGGTAGCTGGCAAAGCGCAGCCAGACAAACAGCGGCGCGGTGCTCAGCAGATGCACCAGCGATTGCAGCAAACGCGCGGCCAGCAGACAGAGGGCCAGCGGGTCGGTGAGGGCGGTTTGCCCGGCCAGCATGGCGAACAGCAGCACGGCGGCCTGGCCTGGCAGGTTTTCCAGGCAGTTGGCGTAGGCGCGGGTCAGACGCTGGCCGAAGCCGGGTACGTCGCTGCCGTCGGCATTGAAGGCGTTCACCGCCTTGTGTCCGCCGAGCACCTTGATGCCGCGCATGTTGGCCAGCAGAAAAACCAGTAGCAGGCTCCAGGCCACCAGGCCGAGCAGGGCGATGGCGCTGGGGGTAAGGGTGATGGGCATGGCAGGCACCTCGATCTTGTTGTTATGGGAAAGAGGTGCCAGCTTAAAATGTTTAGAGTAATTGCTCTAGTCTGCGGCGCCGATCTTTTTGCCGGTCTGTACGGCGCTTATGCAGTGGCTGGCAGCACGCTTTGCGGGTCAGGGTGGACCAGTACCTCGGCCTGAGGGAATTCAGCGTGGATGGCGGCCTCGACATGTTCGCAAAGGTCATGCACCTGCGACAGCGGCATCTCGTTGGGCAGCTCCAGGTGCAGTTGCACGAACCAGCGGGTGCCAGAGATGCGTGTGCGCAGGTCATGGGCGCCGAGTGCGCCAGGCACTGCACAGGCCAGCAGGTGCATGCGCTCGGTGATTTCCAATGACAGCTCGGCATCCATCAGCACCGCAACGGATTCGCGGGCAATGGTCATGGCGCTCCAGAGAATGTAGAAGGCAATGGCGATACCGAAGATTGCGTCCAGGCGATGCCAGCCAAAACCAGCGAGGACCAGCGCCAGAAGGATACTGCTGTTAAGCAGCAGGTCGGAGCGGTAATGCAGCGAGTCGGCGCGGATGGCGGTGGAGCCGGTGACCTTAACCACATGCTGCTGGAACACCAGCAGGGCGGCGGTCAGGCCCAGGGATACCAACATTACGGCGATACCCAGGCCCTGGGCACCTAGGGGTTCTGGGTGCAGCACGCGGTTGACGCCCTGGACGCCGACCAGAATCGCGCTGACGCCGATAAACAGCGATTGACCCAGGCCTGCCAGGGCTTCGGCCTTGCCGTGACCGTAGCGGTGGTCGTCATCCGCCGGGCGCAGGGCGTAGTGCACAGCCAGCAGGTTGAGCAGGGAGGCAGCGCCGTCCAGCAGCGAATCGGTCAGCCCCGCCAGCAGGCTCACCGAGCCGCTCATCCACCAGGCAACCGCCTTGGCCAGTGCCAGGCTGAGAGCAACGACCAATGCGGCGCCACTGGCCAGGCGCATTAAACGAGCGTGTTCGGCACTAATCGACATGCAAACTCCAGAAGTAATGGTTAGACCTGATGCTTAGCCGGCGTTGCGCAAACCGAGGCTGGCCAGTTGTTCCAGGCTGCCGTGCTGCTGCCGCAGGTTGGGGTGCAGCAGCGGCAGCTGGCGACCGGTTTGCGCTTCGATGATGGCCTTGAGCTTATGGTTGTCGATCTGGCCGTTGCTGCCCACGGCGTCCTGCAGGCGCTCTGGGGCAACCGAATAGGTGCCTTCGGGCAGATAGATGGCGCCGGTGGTGAAGTCGATGGCAAAGGCAATCAGGCCGGGGACCACGTAAAACAGCAGGCCGACAGCGTTGGCGATGGCGATGGCCGGGTCGATCTTGCCCTCGATCTGCCCGCGTCGATCGGGGTAGAACAGGGTGCCGCACGCGGCCACCTGGCTGAGGAGGGTGATGGCCAGAACGGCGCAGATACCACGGAATTGCGAGCGCATGAGCACCTCCAAAAATAAGGCCGCCACTATACCAAGCAGCGCCCGACAATGCTGTGCGGCGGCACGCTTATGCCGGCGGGCCCGATCATTCAGCGTTCGCCGCTATAATCGCCGGCCTGCGCTGGAGTGCCGATGAAACCCTTACCCATTGATGATGTTTTGCCCGCCCTGTGTGCCGCCCTGCGCGAGCGCCACGAAGCCGTGCTGGAAGCGCCGCCCGGCGCCGGTAAAACCACGCGGGTGCCGCTGGCGCTGCTGCACGAGCCGTGGTTGGGCGAGCAACGCATTCTGATGCTCGAACCGCGGCGGTTGGCGGCCCGCGCGGCGGCTGAACGATTGGCCAGCGAGTTGGGCGAGGCGGTGGGTGAAACGGTCGGTTATCGCATCCGGTTGGACAGCAAGGTCGGCCCGCGTACCCGCATCGAGGTGGTCACCGAGGGCATTCTCGCCCGCCGCCTGCAAGACGACCCGGCCCTGGAAGGCGTCGGTCTGATCATCTTCGATGAGTTCCACGAGCGCAGTCTGGACGCCGATCTGGCCCTGGCCCTGAGCCTCAATGGTCGCGAATTGCTGCGTGACGAACCGCCGCTGAAGATCCTGCTGATGTCCGCCACCCTGGAAGGCGAGCGCCTGGCGGCCTTGCTCGGCGATGCGCCTGTGGTCAGCAGCAGCGGGCGCATGCACCCGGTGACGATCCAGTGGGGGCGACCCTTTCAGCCAGGCGAATGGGTCGAGCCGAAGGTCGTACAGACGGTGCTGCAGGCCCTTAGCGATGAGTCCGGCAGCCTGCTGGTGTTTCTCCCCGGTCAAGCCGAGATCCGCCGGGTGCATGAGCAATTGGCCGACGCGTTGGCCGGCCGCGCGGAGGTTGTGCTCTGTCCGCTGCATGGCGAACTGGACCTTGCGGCACAGCGTGCGGCTATCGAGCCGGCGCCGGTGGGGCGACGCAAAGTGGTGCTGGCCACCAATATCGCCGAAACCAGCCTGACCATCGATGGCGTGCGCGTGGTGATCGACGCCGGTTTGGAGCGGGTACCGCGTTTCGATCCGGCCAGTGGCATGACCCGCCTGGACACCCAACGCATTTCTCGCGCCTCGGCCACCCAGCGTGCCGGTCGCGCTGGGCGCTTGGAGCCGGGGGTGTGTTACCGGCTGTGGTCCGAGGCCCAGCACGAACAATTGGCCGCCTATGGAGCGGCGGAAATTCTTCAGGCCGACCTCACTGGCGTGGCCCTGCAGCTTGCACGCTGGGGCGTGCAGCCGGCCGAGTTGGCCTGGCTGGATCCACCACCAGCGGCGGCTTTCGCCCAGGCTCGCGACCTGCTCGGGCGGCTCGGCGCCCTGGATGCGCGGGGTGCGCTCACGGCCCACGGCCAGGCAATGGCCGAGCTGCCGGCCCATCCGCGCATCGCCCATTTGCTGCTGCGCGGCCAGGCGCTTGGTCTGGCGACGGCGGCCTGCGACCTGGCTGCCTTGCTTGGCGAGCGCGATATTCTGCGCGGTGCCGGTGCCGATTTGCACAGTCGCATGGCCTTGCTCAGTGGCGTCGACAAGGCTGGCCGCGGCAGTGCTGGCGGGGTGTCACGGGCACGGCAGCTGGCCCGTCAGTACCGTGGTTATTTGCGTGGCAAAGCAACTTCGCCCGTGGCTGATCCCGAGCATCCGCGCTGGCTCGGCTGCCTGCTGGCATTGGCTTACCCCGACCGCATTGCCCGCCAGCGCCGGGCGGGCGCTGCCGAGTATCGCCTGGCCAATGGCCGGGCGGCGCTGTTCAGCGAAACCGATGGGCTGATGAAGCACGAGTGGTTGGTGATCGCCGACCTCGGCAGCCGCCAGGGCCAGCGCGAGGAGCGCATCTACCTGGCGGCCGATCTCGACGTTGAGCTGTTCGCCGGGCCGCTGGCCGAACAGGTGCGCAGCCTCGATGTGCTGGACTGGGACGAGCGCGAAGGCGTGCTGCGTGCCGAGCGCCAGCGCAAGGTCGGTGAGTTGCTGCTGGACAGTCAGCCGCTGACTGATCTGGATGCCGACGCCCGTGGTCAGGCCCTGCTCGCCCTGGTGCGGCGCAAGGGCCTGGAACTGTTGGCCTGGACCCCGGAATTGCGTCAGTGGCAGGCGCGCCTGGATTTATTGCGGCGCCTGGATCTGGCTCAGGCTGAGCACAGCGACTGGCCGGAGGTGAGCAACGCTGCGTTGCTGGCGCGCCTGGACGATTGGCTGCTGCCTTACCTGGGCAGGGTCAGCCGCCTCAGTCACTTTGCCAACCTGGATTTGCCGGCGATGCTCGCCAGCCTGCTGCCCTGGCCGCTGCCCCAGCGCCTCGATGAGCTGGCGCCGAAAAGCCTGGAGGTGCCTTCCGGTTCGCGTATTCGCATCGATTATGAGCACGACACGCCGGTGTTGGCGGTGCGCCTGCAGGAGTTGTTCGGCCTGGCGGTGACGCCGCGTATCGCGGGCGGTCGTCAGCAACTGCTGCTGCATCTGCTGTCGCCGGGGCACAAGCCGGTGCAGGTGACCCAGGACCTAGCCAGCTTCTGGGCCAATACGTACCTGGAAGTGAAGAAAGACCTCAAGGGGCGTTATCCGAAGCATTATTGGCCCGACGACCCTTTGATTGCTGAGCCCACTGCGCGGGCCAAGCCGCGCCGCTAGTTGCCTGCCTGCGGTTCTACTGCCGGCGGCGTTGCTGGCGGTGCGTCGAGCTGCAGTTGTTCATAGGCGCGGTCGAGGTCGTCGCGCAGCTGTTCGGCGCCGGGCATGGCCTTGGAAATCTGCAGGGTGATCGGCAGGTGACGCAGGGTGATATAGGGCAGCTCCGGTAAGTCGGCATCCTGCAAGGCTTGCTCAATGGGCTTGCTGTAGTCGATGAGGAAATCACCACGTTGGCGCATCAGCATGGCCAGCGCGGCCTGATGGCTGCTGCTGCGGCTTATCTGTAAGTCGAGGCTGGGGTCAGTCAGCCAGTCGGAAATCGGCGGGCGGTAGGCGTAGCCGTTGATCAGCAACAGACGCTTGCCGCGCAGCCCCTCCGGCAGTGCCGGGGGCGCCGTATCGGGGCGGTGATAAAGGTTGATGTCTACGGTGCTTAGCTGGTGCCGGCTTTCGAGAATATGCCCCTGCAATTGTGGCACCCCGGGTGCGCCGGCTGACATCTGTACGTTGCCGTCCACCAGGCCGTTATACAGTCGAGCACCCGGCAGTGAGCGGAACTCGGCGGGGTAGCCGGCCTGCTGCAACAGTTGGCGAATGATGTCGATGATCTCGCCGTTGGCCTTGCCTTGGTCGTCGGTGTAGCTGAACGGCGGAAACTCTAGGTAGGCAAAGCGCACGGGGGCGCGCTCACTGGCTAGGCCGAGGGATGACAGGCAGAGCCCCAAGAGCATCAGGCACAGTGACCCGAGGCGGCGTGAGCGTGACGAAGGCAGCGGTGAGGACATTCGGTAACCAGACGGCAGGACTTTTCGGGCAGTTTAATCCAGTGTGCCAGATAGTTGCTTGCCGGCGTTGCTGGCGCCGCCGCGTGGTTAGTCCGCGCGCTGGCTGAACTATGCTGGGAGGGATACGCCGTTGCCACGCGGGGGCGGGCCTGGTTTTACTCGGTAGTGGGGGCAAAGTTATGCATCGCAAGGTTTTTGCCAACAAGGTTTATGAGCGCAAAGTCGTGTTGATTACCGGTGGTTGTGCCGGTATCGGCCGGGCGTTGGTGTTGCGTTTTGCCCAGGCCGGCGCGCGCCTGGTGATTCTCGATCTGCAGCAGGATGAGTTGGATGGTTTGTTGCAGCACCTGGCGGATCATCACCATGTGGAGGCCATGGGCCTGCGTTGCGACGTGGCTGATGCAGCGGCGGTGCAAGAGGCTGTGGCGTTGGCCACGGAGCGTTTTGGCGGCATTGATGTGCTGGTCAATAATGCCGGTGTCAGCCACCGCAGTACCTTTGCCGATACCGATCTGGAGGTGTTTCAGCGGGTTATGGCGGTCAACTATTTTGGCGCGCTGAACTGCACCAAGGCGGCGCTGCCCAGCCTGATTACCCGGCACGGGCAGATCATCGTACTCAGCTCGCTGTCGGGTTTCGCCCCGCTGCTCTATCGCAGCGCTTACAACGCCAGCAAGCACGCGCTGCACGGCCTGTTCGAGACGCTGCGCTACGAGATCAAAGGCTCGGGGGTTAATGTCATGCTGGTCTGTCCGGGCTTTACCGCCACTGACCTGCGCAAGAATGCCCTGGTCGGTGAAGCTGGGTTGGCGCCGAGCCCGCCCCTGGCCATGGGTCGGGTGGCCTCGGCCCATGACGTGGCTGAGGAGGTCTACCGCGCGGCACTCAAACGCAAGAGCCTGTTGGTGTTGTCCAACGTCAACTGGCGTGCGCGCCTGCTGGCGCGCTATTTCCCCCGGTTGTTCGAGCGCGCGTTGTTGCCGCGCATCTCCGGGATCAAGCCTGATCGGGGCGGGCGCTAGGGTCTGTTCCCGTTTCATCGCGAGGCGCGTTGCCGCGCGAAATGGTCCCCGGTTAGGCGCAGGACGCAGGTAATGGTTATTCCCTTAGCAAGTCCTGCAACAACGGCGGGGGCCATTTCTCGCGCAACCCGAAGGGCCGGGCCGGTTTTTGTGCGAGGCTGCGTTACTCGTCGCTCATTTGGAACAACCAAATCACGCTCCTCGCGCCTTGCCTCGCGCAAAAACCGGCTCCGGCGCGGCCGCGAATGAAACGGGAACAGACCCTAGGGCTGTTCAGGCGCGATGGTTGGCGGCTCGATCAGGATGAAGTAGCGCAGCATCACCAGGGTCAGGAACAGCTGCAGGAAGCCATTGGCGCTGTCCAGCAGCAGACTCAGCCAGGCGCTGGGCGTCTCGCCCACGAGCTGATACACCCACCAGTCCAGCAACCATAACGGCAGCAGCACCGCTAGCAGGCAGGCTAGCAGCGGCCAGAAATGCCCAGCGCTGAGGTTCAGGCTGCCGCGCAAGGCGGCCAGCGGCGTGTAGCCGCGCAGTACCAACAGGTATTCGGCAAAGGCCAGCTTAACCATCACCCACAATCCCGGCAGCACCAGCAACGAAAGCCCTAGCAGGATCAGTAGGCTGGTCAGGGCCGTCAGTACGGCCAGGCTTGGCCACAGGCGCAGGGCCGCGGCTAGCAGGTCAGCAATGCGTGGCTGCAGACCACGGCTGCGGGCATCCACCAACAAAATCAGCGCGGCGCTGTACAGCGGATAGGTCAGCAGGCCAGCCAGCAGGCTGAAGGGCACGCTGGTGCTCTCGCTCGCCCAGAGGCTGATGGACTGGGCGAGCAGGTTTTCCAGCAGCACCCACGGTAAGCACAGCAGGGCGATGGTGATCAGGTTGCGGCTAAAAAAGTACCAGGCATCACGCAGGGGGATCAGCGGGTTCATCGGCGGGCATCAGCGGTGAATGGGCGCCCACTGTAGCGGGTTGCCTGCGGCGGTTCCAATTGGCCCGGCGCTGATCGAGGAAAGGTGCACCCGCCGGGGTGTTCGCCCATAATCGGCGTCCGTTTTCCCCGCAGGAACTCCTGGTGAAGAAGATCGCTGTATTCGCTGACGTACAAAATCTCTATTACACGGTGCGTCAGGTGCATGGTTGCCATTTCAACTATGCCGCCCTGTGGGCCGACATCAGCCAGCGCGGGCAGATCGTTGAGGCCTACGCCTATGCCATTGAACGGGGCGATGCCAAGCAGCAGCAGTTTCAGCAGATCCTGCGTAACTTGGGTTTTACCGTGAAGCTCAAGCCCTATATCCAGCGCAGCGATGGCTCGGCCAAGGGCGACTGGGACGTGGGTATTACCATCGACGTGTTGGATGCTGCGCCGCGGGTGGACGAAGTGGTGTTGGCCTCCGGTGACGGCGACTTTGCCATTCTGCTCGACAAGATCCGCGCCAGTTACGGCGTCGAGGCTGTGGCCTCCGGCGTGCCAGGGCTGACCGCCCAGGCGCTGATGCGCGCGGCCAGTCGTTATGTACCGGTTGAAGGCAGTTTGCTGCTGAAAAACTGAGTCGCCTTCCTCTTACCTGAATAAAACGGATCGTTCGTGGAACCCATCGCAGTCATCGACTTTGAAACCACCGGCATGTCGCCAGGCCACAGTTGTCGTGCCACGGAGATTGCCGCGGTGATCGTCGAAGACGGGCGCATCGTTGCCCGTTACCAGAACCTGATGAACAGCGGTGCCTATGTGCCGCCGTTTATCGAAAGTCTCACCGGCATCAGCAATGCCATGCTGCGCAAGGCCCCGCCGGCGGC
>NKIE01000053.1 GCA_002256055.1 Pseudomonas sp. PGPPP3
AAAGCGAATCCGCGCACTGCCGTCTGCCTCGGGCTCCACCACGAACTCCGGTGCAAAGCGGTCACTGGCCAACAGCTCACGCTGGGGCGCCCATGGCACATCGCCCAGCAGACTGCAGCCTGCCGGCAGGGCCCGCCGGGGGTCCTGCACCAGCATCTGGCTGGCCGGCAACGCCAGCGCGGCCACGGCATCAAAGCGCTGCGCAAACGCGATGCCGCTGTCGGGCAGCAACGGCCGGTAGTCACCGGCCAGCGTGCCGAGGGCGACGTCAGCGGGCACAAGCGCTGGCTGCAGCGCCACCGGACCCCGGCTCTGGCCATGGTCCGCCAGGACCAGGTTGCCTCGGGCCACGCTGATGTCGGGCGTGGCCACCAGGGCATCGCCGATCTGGGCCGACAGGCACAGCGCCATGGGCAGCGCGTCCTCCGCCGCCCAGCGCAGCTGCCACAGCGCTGTGCCGGTGAGCGGGTCCTTGGCAGGTTCGGCGCTCACCAGCCGCACGGCCCAGCGGCGCGAGGCATCGGCGTCCTGCGCCAGCCCTGTGAGCGGGCTGATGTCCTCCTCGAACAGCAGCACCTCGCCAGCGGCCAGCGTGGCCCCCTCATCGATCAGGGTGGCCTGCGTGGCGCCCGCTGCCAGCCAGCACGCCTCGTCGCTCCAGGTGTAGAAGCGCATCCGGCTGCGGGCGCGCCAGGGCGTGACCGGGTGCAGCGTCTCGAACACCAGCGTCTCGTCGTCCAGCGCGCGCGCCAGTTCGGCGCTGCCCAGCACCGCGCCGACGGCTTCGCCACGGGTCAGCAGTGGGGTGTGAGCCGGCACTGGCGGCAGGTCGGCGTCCACTTCCAGCGACACCCAGGCCCGGGCGTTGCAGCCGTCGTGCATGGCGTAGTCCAGCAAGCGGGCGTGGCGCCGCAGCGAGATGCGGCTGCGCGACGTGCCCAGGTAGGCCTCGGTGGCCACCGCGTCCTGGTAGTAGCTGAGGTGGTCGCCCACATAGGCCAGCAACTCCACCAGCGCCACCTGCAGGTCGGCCGGATTGCGCTGCGCAAAGCCGGGCACCAGCACGCCCAATCGGTCCAGCATCAGATCGCGAAAGCTGCCGAAGTCCTTGGCCAGGTAGTTCAGGTCGGGCTCGTCGGCCGGCGCCGGCGGGCAGTCGCTGGCGGTGGCGCAATCAAAGTCCGACGGGCATTGGGCCTTGAACGAGAACGCGATCAGCGCCAGGCGCGGGTCAAACCCCGGGGCCGGCTGGCCTGGTGCGGCCGGGTCCACCAGGCGCAAGGTGTAGTCGGAGAAGTCGCCCGCGGCCGATGCGCGAAGCTGCAGCAGGTAGTCGCCGGTGACGGCATCGGGCACGGTGCTGGTCTTGGTCACGGTCAGGCGAATGCCCGTGATCCGGCTGCCGCCGTCGAGCAGGCAATGGGCATCGGCGAGCGCGCCGGTGGGCTGCAGGCACCAGACGTTGAGGGTGCGCTGGTCGCTGGTGGCAACCTCCAGGAAGTCGATGGCGTTCAGCGCTGCACCGGGATGGGCGGCGTTGTGGGTGCGCACCTGCGCCAGGCGCCGACTCAGCGCGCAGCAATAGCGCGGGTTGGTCGCGCCCAGCGCCACCGCGGTGCTCATGGCAGCCCCGGCATGAACTGGGCCGTGACCCGCTGCTGGCTCAGGCGCAGCACGTAGCGCACCAGCACCGTCAATTGCGCGTCGCTGGCGTCGATGTCGACCGCCTCGACCACGATCAGGCTGCCCAACCACTGCTGCAGCGCGCCCTGCACGGTGACCTGCAGTGCGGCGGCCAGGGTGTCGCTGTTGGGCGCAAACACCAGCTGCAGCAGGCCACAGCCGAAATCCGGCCGGTTGACGCGCTCGCCCGGTGCGGTGAAGAGCACCTGCTCGATCATCTGGTGCACATGCGCGGCGTCAGCCGCCTCGGCGCTGCGGCCGCGCGGGTCGATGCGATAGGGAAAGGCCAGGTTCATGGCGGGCTCGGGGTGGTGGTGGCGGTGGGCAAGGGCGGCGGGCGAGGGCCGCCTCAGGTCGCGATCACGCGGGTCTGCGCCACCACCGGCAGCAGCGGCGTGCCCGTGGGCGCACAGATCGAGGCGCCACTCATCACCAACACCGGCAGGCCACCGACCAGCACACGGGTGGCCCCGCTGAGCCACTGGCCGGTGATGCAGGGGCCGTTGCCGGCGATGGGCGGGGGCATGGCGCAACCGGCCACCAGGTACGGCGCGCCCAAGGTGACCACGGGTTGCCCGCTGACCAGGACCCGAGGATTGGGCGCGGTGGGCGTGGCCTGGCCGCCATGGCTGCACAGCACGGTGGCACCAAGGTGGAGAACGGGTCCGGGCATGATCGGCACTCCAAAGGCGTGGCGGGTGTGGTGCGGGAGCGCGGTGGTGCGGGAGCGCGGTGGTGCGGTGGTGCGGTGGTGACGGGTTCAGATCACCGTCAATGCGCCCGCATTGATGGTCACCGACGGGCCGGCCATCACGATGCTGGCGCCCTGACCGTTGGACAGCGTGATGCCAACCTCGCTGATCGAGATCAGGGCGCCGCTGCGGCCCTTGAGCAACAGGCCGCCCGCCGGCCCCGGCAGGTCACTGATCACCAGGGTGTTCTGGCCCGTGGTCTGCAGCACGATGCTGGGCGAGACCGGCAGCCCGGCCAGCGCCAGTGCGGGCACTTCGGCTGCGCTGCCCCTGAAGCCCCCCACCCAGATCGGATAGTCGGGGTCACCGTGCTCGAACTCCACCCACACCCCCGAGCCAATGGCCGGCAGCACGAACAGGCCGCTCTGCTTGCCGGCCAGCGGCACACAGGGCATGGCCCAGCTGGACGGGATCAGGCCGGCCACATCGGGCACCTGCACCTGCAGCCGCCCGATCTGCATCGGGTCCACGTTGTTCAGCACCATGCCGCGGTACTTGCCGAAATAACGATGGTCGTCGCTCATGGGGGTACAGGCTTGAGGGCAGTTGGAATGGATGGCTTCGGAGGCTAGACCGGCACCCGCGCTAGCGTGGAGACCAGACCGTTGCGGGTCAGCACAAAGCTCTGCTTGAGCTCGCCGGGCTTGAGCGTGCTGGTCACGCTCTTGACGTAGTACAGGCCGTCGAAGGCGGTGCCGGCGCCGCGCACCCCCACCAGCGAGCGCGCGCGCAGCAACTGGCCGTAACGCAGCACATCGAGGTTGCCGGTGGCCGTGACCACCTCGCTGGAGCCCGAGGCCTTGGCCAGGCCCTTGCCCAGTGCGGCCAGCGGCGAGAGCTTGGCCGTGTCCTTCATGAACTCGATGGCCTTGGGCAGCGGGGGCAGCAGGCCCAGCGGCGGGTTCAGCAGGCTGACCGACGGGATGGGCAGCGGAATCGGGAACTTGGTGATGGCGTTCTGGATGAACACCACCGGCAGCGTCGAGCCCTCATTGCTGAACTTGAACGACAGCGCCTCGCAGTTGCTGTGGGCGTCCATGCCGATGTTGAGCGCCGTCTGCGGCAGGCCGAGCTTGATCTCCGGCCCCCAATAGGCGGTGTTGGTGCCGGGCACCGGGCCGGGCTCGACGTAGAACACATGGCCCACGTCCTTGGCCAGCTTGTTGATGTACTGCAGGTCGGTGCCCTGCTGCACGGGGATGCGCTCGACCGGGATCGGCAGATCGGAGAACACCGCCGGGATCACCAGCGGGATCATGCCGAAGACCGCGTACTTGGCGATCATCAGCGCCACCCGGGCCTCGGCCGGCATGGCCGGGTACGGCAGGCCGCTGAACTCCTGCTGGTCCATGGCCACCGACAGGTCCTTGCCACTGACGGTCAGCGTGGATTGGCCGGGCTCGTTGGAGCCGGCCAGTTCCTGGTGCGTGACCATGCCGTCCATCAGCACATCGGGCCGGCCATTGATCGTGAGCACCAGCAAGACCCGCAGCCACGGCACCTGCCCACCGGCGAGCACCAGCAAGGTGTGCAACGGCGAGTGGTTGCTCACCGCAAACGCCAACTGGAAGCCACTGGCCGAGCCCGCCGCGCTGGTGACCGTGATCGACTGCAGCGCATCGACGATGGGCTTGGGCGCGGGCACGGGCACCGCCGGCCCCACCAGCATCGTCAGGTGCACACCTCTAAGCATGGGGCACCCCGGGCAGACCTTCGGGCAAGGTGATGCGCACCGTGCGCTCGGGCTGCTCCAGCGCATCGGGGTGCAGCGCGCCGTTGGCATCGGCGATGCGCCAGAACTGCAGCGGATCACCCAGGTACTGCCAGGTCAGCCGGTCCAGGCGCTCGCCCTGGGCCACGGTGTGCAGTGTGAAGGTGACGAACCGCGACGGATCGGGCACCCAGCGGCGGCGAAGCCAGCTGCGCTCGGTGCCATCGGCCTGCGTCTGGGTGGCCACATCCAGGCCGGCATAGCGGCTGGTCGGCGGGAAGGGATTGTGTGCACTCATGGCAGCCCCCCAAGGCCGAAGCTGGCGAGGCTGCCCCCCGAGGCGCGTCCGGCCATCTGTTCCTTGCGCTGCTGGTAGACCAGGTACAGGTGGCCGCCCTTGTCGTCATAGCCCAGGTCGTTGACGCTGAGCACGCGCATGCCCAGGCTGACTTTGGCGCGGATCGGATTGAGCTGGGCGTCGAACGCCTCTTCGACGATGGAGAAGTCGGTCAGCCGCACCGGCACCACCCGGTCCTTGCCCCAGACGAACAGGGTCAGCGGCGCCTGAACCGGCACGATCTCCAGCGTGCCGGCCATGGCCAGCTGGTTGTTGGCAATCAGCGCCGCACTGTCGGGGTAGACGATGGTCTCCAGCAAGGCCAGTTGCGCCTGCACGCCCAGGCTCACGGCGGCCGGGTTCCGCTCGGGGAACTCGAGCTGGTCGGTGGCATCGATCTCGGCGTCGAGCTTGAAGGTCTCGATCGGCGGGCCCTTCAGGCGCAGCGGCTCGCTGTAGGCCGCCGAGCCGCCGGCGGTCTGCGGCTGCAGGCTTCGCGTGAGCTGGTCGGGGTTGTACTGCAGCGCAATCACGCGCCGCACGGCGCCGCTGACCGGATCGATCAGGATCAGGCCGCCCTTGAGCACGCGGGGAGAGCCGGGAAAGCCAGTCATGGTGGCGTGTCTCCGAATCAGGCTTCACTGGCGTTGGCGGCGGCGAAGATGCGTCCCAGCAGATCGCCGGGGTCGATCTTGGGCGGCGGGCTGAACTCGATGCTGTCCAGCGAGGGGGCCTTGAACGGCTCATCGCTGGCGTAATGGATGGGCGCCCTGAGCTTGAAGTCCAGTCCGGTGGGCACATCCAGGTGCTTGAGCGCCCACGTCTTGCTCTTCTCGCCCAGAACCAAGGCCTTGGCGCGCACCGTGGCGTCCAGACCCAGGCCCAGCACCAGCGCGGCGAAGACCTCGGCGTGGGCGTCGACGACAAAGCGGTTCTTGGCGTAACGGCCCTTGAACTCGGCCGCCAGCCCACCGTTCATCGTCAAGGCCACGCTGACGGTGAGGAAGCCCGAGACCTCGGCCACGGTCACGTCCAGCGCGACGCCGCCCTTGATGTAGCCCTTCAACCGGGCGTAGGCCGGGATCTCCAGGCGGCCACCCATGCCGACGTCGAGGTCGGGGTTGTCCTCCAGCGGATTGAACGCCGCCTCGATGAAGACATTGCGCAGCACGCCCGGGCCCACGCCGTAGCCGATGTCCACCCCTCCGCCGACCTTGGCCATCAGGCCGCCGATGCCGGGGATCGAAGCGCCGGGAATCGGGATGTTCTTCTCGATCTCGAACAGGTTCTTCTCGCCCTGCACGCCCTTGAACAGTTCGACGAGTTCGAGGCGCAGTTCACCGCTCAGGCGCACCTTTTCCTGTTCGTCGACGACCAGGCCCGCTTTGGCCGACAACTTGTCGGTGATGCGCACCGTCACCGTGCCCTGGCCGGTGAAGCGGCCGCTGGGCAACAGGTTGACGGTCATGTTGCCCGACACCCTGCCCTTGTTCACCTCGAGCTTGCCGGTGCCGCTGATCCGGTCGGCCTCACCCTTCTTGGCGACATAGGTGACCGGGTCCAGGGTGCCACGCAGGCTGTGGAAGCTGAAGCCCGTCTTGCCCTTGGCCACCAGCGTCTCGCCGTCGTAGAGCACAGACACCGTGGTGTCGTCGAGCTTGGGGATCTTGAAGGTGCCCGAGCCGCTGAACACCCAGCGCTCACCGCTGCGCTGCAGGCCCACCTCGGCCTTGTTGCCGCCCGGCAGACCCAGCTGCAACCTGCCGTCTGCGGTGACGCCGGACTGGGGATGGACCCGCACGGTGAGCGACCCGCTCTCCACATAGGGGACCTTGATCTGCGTGCTCTGGATCGTCAGCTCGCCGGACCACGCGCCGCTGCGGTAGGTCACCCGCACCAGCGATTCATCGACCCCAGGCACGTGCAGGCGCAGATCGCCCTGCACCACCAGGCCGGCGTCGTCCCGGCTGAGCTTGAGCACACCGTCGGCCAGCGGCTTCTTCTCGGGCCCGGCCCGCAGGGCCAACGTGCCTTCGGGCTTGAACTCGGGCGCCAGCACGATGGACACCTCGGCCCTGGTGAGGCTCACCCCGGGCAAAGGCGACTTGATGCTCTTGGGGTCCAGGCCCTTGGTGACCTTGAGCTCGCCTTGCTCGTAAGCCACATCCAGGCGGCCCAGGAACGGCACGCTGGGCGTGATGTGGCCCGCCCAGTCGACCTCACCTGCCTCGGTCATCGACAGCTTGGTCAGCTGCCCGGGACTGAGGAACGGGTAGGTGAAGCCGATGTTGACCGGCTTGCTGGAGAAGCCCAGCTTGAACTGCGGCACGCCGCCCACGTCGCCCTCGTGCTTGGCGTCCATCGTCACCGTGCTGCCACGCTGGGCGTCCACCGTCAGCGGCAGCCGGGTGCCCCGACGGCCGCTGCGCGGGTCCCAGCGGGCGGTGACGGTGGCGGACTTGGCGGTGCCGAAGTGCAGTGTCTCCAGCACCAGGCTGGAGACCATCTGCGCGGCTGACTTGTTGGCCGGCTCGTCGAACAGCGTGGCGTTCTTGGCTTTGGCCCCCCAGTTGTCGGGCACCACAAAGTCGTTGGCCGAGCCGGCCGCAGCCAGACGCACGGCGCGCGCCTTCTGGCCCTGGGCATCGAGCACCGCGCGCCGCTCCACGCCACGCCGGGCGGCCGTGTCGATCATCAGGCAACTGCGCGGTGCGTTGGGCTTGCCTTCATCGGGCTCCACCGCACCGGCTTGCTTGACACTGCCAAACACCAGCTGCAGCTGGTCGGCGTCACCGACCGCAAACTTCTGGGCCACGGCCGTGCCCAGCTGCTGCATCTGGTTCCAGATCACGCGCCCGGCCAACTGGTTGGGCTCGGGGTCCAGCGCCTGCATGTTGGCCGGGTCATTGCCGCCCCCCAGCTGCAACTCGACGATGTGGTCGATGTTGCACGTGGTCGTGCCCACCTTCGGGAACGCGGACTTGCCGGCCAGGGCCTGCCAGTTGGTATCCTGATCGGCCGGCGTCCAGCGCACGGCGCGCACCCAGCTGTCGCCCAGGGTGGCCGGCGCATCCCGCTTTTGCCACAGGGCCGTGCGCTGGGCGAACTCCCCCGTGATCTGCAGCACCGCCTGCAGGCTGTTGGCGGCAGCGCGCTGCTCGTAGACCTGCAGGGCGCGCGGGCCCTTGACGCCGGGCAGGTAGAAGGGGTCGACCCGGAAGCGCCGCAATTTGGCCGCGGCGGCGGGCCCCGTGGCCCCGTCGGGGCGCACGCTGAAGGACAAGGGGCCCAGCTCGTCGGAGGCCACGGTGATCGGGACGCTGGGCTCGGCCCGGGCACTGCCACCGCCTGCGGTCGGGGGGGCCTTGCTGGCCCGCGACAAGGTCAGCGCGGGGGCCGCCAACGCCACGCCACCGGGCCCGCCCTGCATCACTGCGTCGGCCATGCGCTCGGCGTCTGCCTCCAACTGGCGGTAGACCGGGCCGTGGTCCACCAAGGTGCTGGTGCCCGTGCGCTGCAGACCCTGCTGTTGCACGGTGTGCGCCAACTCATGGGCCAACAGGTGGCGCCCCGCCTCGGTATCGGGCCGGTAGCGGCCGTGGTCGAACACGATGTGCTGGCCCACGGTGTAGGCCTGTGCCTGCACGTCGCGGGCAGAGGCGGCCGCCGCGCTGTCGTCATGGATGCGCACGTCGCCCAGGGGCAATCCGAAGCGGCCTTCCATGAAGGTCCGGGCATCGGCCTCCAGGGGCCGGCCCGGGCTGGCCAATGTGTGGCCCACCGAATCGGGCAGTGCGGGTTGGGCCGCGTCCTGACTGTCGCTGCGGTCGGCATGGGTTCGGCGCTGCAGGCTGAAGCGCTGTGCACTGCAGGCCTCGCACTCACCGGCCAAGCCCGCCTCGCCACCGCAGGCGCAGCGGCGCTGCAGCAGCAGGCCAGCGCGAGACGCCGCCACGGCAGGCCTGGGCGCGGCCGGTGTGGCGGCCCGCACGCCGCCCCGGGTGTCCGCGGCCTGGCGAGGGCGCTCAGCCAATGGCGGGGTCACCAGCACGGCACTCATGGGGTCCGCTCGCCAGTGCTGGCGCCCATCGCCCCCGACGCTGCGGGCCGCTGCGCCCCGCCCTGCAAGGCGGGCTGTTGCAGCAGCGCGCCCGCCAACGCGCCGGCCAGCTGCGCGCCGATCACCGCCGGAGGCTGCCCCGCCCCCAGGCGCAGGCTGCCGGCATCCAGGCGCGCCAGGTCAGTGCTGCGAGCCAGGTGCTCAATGCGCGCGCCAGCCAGCAGCCGGGCCAGCTCGCTGCGCAGCGCATCGGCCACCTGGCGGGCCTGCAGGGTGCTCAGTCCGGGCAGGTTCAGGTGGCCGATGTGCAGGCTCAGGCGCTGAGGCGCCGGCCCAGCGGCTGTGGCCGCCTCGCACGCCGACGCCCCAGTCCGGTCGACCGACGAGGTCCACGCCCGCGTCATACCCAATCCCCCACCTCGGTGCGGGGCAGCGGCTTCTCCAGCTTGGCGTATTCGGCCTGCGCCGCGCTCAGCAGGTGGCGCATGTGCACCTGGTCGCCATCTTCGGTGGCCAGAAAGGCCGCGTTCAGTGCGAGATTGCGGATGTGGCCGCCCGAGAGGTTCAGCCGCGCCAACCGGTCGACATCGAGCGCGCCGCGCGGCATGTTTTCGGGAAATGCCCGGGCCCAGATGCCGCGCCGCGCCGCGTCGTCGGGAAATGGGAAGTTGACGACAAAGCGGATGCGGCGCAGGAAGGCCGGATCGATGGCCTGCTTCAGGTTGGTGGTCAGGATGGCCAGGCCGCGGTAGGTCTCCACCCGCTGCAGCAGATAGGCCACATCCATGTTGGCGTGGCGGTCGAGACTGTCGCGCACCTCGCTGCGCGCGCCAAAGATCGCATCGGCCTCGTCAAACAGCAGGATCGCGCCACTGGCCTGGGCCGCATCGAACAGGTGACGCAGGTTCTTCTGTGTTTCTCCGATGTACTTGCTGACCATGGCCGAGAGATCGACCCGGTAGAGGTCCAGCCGCAGGCTGTTGGCCAGCACCTCCGCGGCCAGCGTCTTGCCCGTGCCGCTGGCCCCGCAGAACAGCGCCGATATGCCAAGCCCGCGCCCGCTCTTGGCGGCAAAGCCCCAATCGCCATAGACGCGGTGACGTTGGCGCACATGCAGCGCCATGGTGCGCAGCGCCTGGGTCTGGGCCTCGGGCAGCACCAGATCGTCCCAACCCGCGCGGGCATCGATGCGCTGGGCCAGCAGCTCCAGCCCACCGCGGGCCTGGACGCGGCAGGCATCCCACAGCTGGCTGGCCAGGGGCGCCAGGCTCTGGCTGGCCGCCAGCTCGGTGGCGATCTGGCGCAGGGCCTGGTCGGACACCTGGAACTGGGCCACCACCGGGGCCAGCGCCGGGCCAAGCTGGTCGGCCACCGCCCCAAGCGCTTCCTGCCACCACGGCAGGTCAGCGTCCACATCCCCGGCCCGCGGGCTGGGGATGGCGCAGCGCAGGCGCTGGCGGCGCAGCGCGGGCGCAGTGCCGGTGGTGAACACCAGGCTTTGCAAGGGGTCGATGAAGGCGCCGGCGTGGGCCTGGACTTCGGCCGCGCCGCTGGCGTCCACCACCACCAGCAACGCACTGTTGAGCAGCATCGATTCGCGCTCCCACAGCCGTGCCAGCGCCTCGCGTTCGGCCAGGTTGCCAGGCAGGTCAGACGCGGCCAGGCGGTGCAGCTGCAAGCCCAGCGCTGCGCACACCGCCCCGGCAAAGCGCTCACCCAACTCGGGGCCCAGGTCCCCACAGTCGGCCACCGGACAATCAGACAAGCCACCAGCCCGGGCCCAGCAGGCCACCAGGCGCTGCTGGGTGCCCAGCAGCGCGGCCGGCAACCGAGCCGCCTCAGGCCGCGGCACTGGATGGACCAGACCGGCCAGCCGTGGGTCGAGGAAGGACCGGTCTGCCAGGTAGTGCAGCACACGCTCGTCGACGCTCAACCGCGCCTCGGCCACACCGGGCCCGGGTGCCAGGTCCACCAGGCGCCAACGGCGCAGCCGGCCGGTGGGGCCCAGCGCCGTCCAGCGGCCACCGGCCAGCAAGCCGACCGCCAACCCCAGCGTGGGCCAGACTCGGCCGCGCTCGCCGTGCCATCGGCCGCAGGCCTGGGCAATGGCAGGCCGCCACTCCACAGCGGCACACAACGCCAGCACACCGAGCTCAAAGGCGTCCAGGCCAAAGCGCCTGGCCAGACGCTGGAGCGCCGGCGGCGCCAGCCGGGCCAGGTCCAGTCGCCCGTCGGCGCGGGTGTCTGCCTGGCTGATGCCAGGGCTGGGCGCGTGCGCGTGGTCGGCGGTGCCGGGCGTGGCGTCAGGTCGACCGGGGCCGCTGTGCTGCGGTGCATGCTGGCCCGCAAGGGCCTCTGCGGCCGAGGCGTGGTCCCCGGTGGACACCTGAGGGGACGGGTGCCGGCCCGCTTGCTGGTCAGCTTGCAGGGCGGTCTGCAATGCCCACAGCAATGGCGCCCAGG
>NKIE01000054.1 GCA_002256055.1 Pseudomonas sp. PGPPP3
TTGCAGTTGCAGGCCACGCTGTTGGGCGCTGTGCTGGAACGCCTGAGCAGAGCTCTGGAGCAACTCAAGCAGGTTGAAGGGAATGCATTCCAGCTCCAGGGCATCACGTTCGATACGCGAAAAATCGAGAATGTCGTTGATGACTTTTAACAGGTGCTCAGTGGACTCAGTAGCCAGGGCTGTGTACTCAGCCTGTTCGCGGCTCATTTCGGTGGTTTCCAGCAGCTGCAGCATGCCCAGTACACCGTTCATAGGGGTGCGCAGTTCATGGCTCATCATGGCCAGAAAGTCCGACTTGGCCCGGTTGGCCTGCTGTTGTTCGCCCTGAGCTTGTTGCAGGCCGCTGGCCAGGTTGTTGATATGCCGCGCCAGCTCAACCAGCTCGACATTGCCACGCTCAGGCACTGAGGCTTGAAAATTGCCGGCTTGAATCGCTTTGACTGCCTCCGCCATGGCGCTAATGGGTGTGGACAGACGACTGGCTAGACGCCATGCCAGCAAAAAGGTCAGCACCAGAGCGCCCAACGCCAGGGCCGAGGCCTTGAGCAGAATCAGTTGCTGCTGGGTGTTGAAGGCATCGTTGGACATGCCTACCACTACACGGCCAAGGTAACCCGGATCACTTGCTGGGTTTAGTGCTGGGGTATTGGGCGACTGCATCTGGATAGAGGCGTTGAACAGCTCCACTTGGGAGGAACCTTCCTGCTCGGTGGCTGTTTTCTGTTCGACATACACAAGAATCTTTTCATTGGAGTCGCGTACTTCTAAAAACCGAACCTGCGGTGTTTGCAACGTCGCCTGTAACAGGTTTTTCAATACTTGTGGATTGCCAGACAGCACGCCGTACTCGGTGGCGGTGGCCAGTTGGTTAGCGATCAGCTGGCCTGTGTTGGTGCTTTCATCACGCAGATCGTGCAGCCTCGAAAGCGTGAAAAAACTGGTCAACAAAACGGTCAGCAACAAGGCCGGGCCCAGGCTGATTAGCAATGTATGGGTACGGATATTCCAGCCATGCCCTGTATTCATGGACAGTTACTCCACGCACCGTGGCGGGCCACGTTAACTGGTTGTAGGGCATGCCAGTGGCAGTTGGGATGAGGGCGCGGGCGGGGCGGGATGACAGATGTGTGCACGGAACGACCTTGTTCGCAGGAGCTGTCTAGGCATGTTAACCGAGCTGCTGCGCTTTGCCAGTCACAGAACCCCTGCCAGCTCATGATAGGCACTGCTGGTTCGATGGCGCGCGGGCCGTATAATGGCGAAAACTGCCACAACGCTGGCGCTTACCTGAGCCGTAGGCTCATACAGGGATAGGTTATGACTGAACAGCAACCCGTTGCCGTGCTTGGTGGCGGCAGTTTCGGCACGGCAATTGCCAACTTGCTGGCCGAAAATGGCCAACAGGTCTACCAATGGATGCGCGATCCTGCCCAGGCCGAGGCGATGCGCAGCCAGCGGGAAAACCCGCGTTACCTGAAGGGCATCAAGATTCACCCAGGCGTTCATCCGGTCACCGATTTGCCGGCTACTCTGGCGCAGTGCGAGCTGATTTTTGTCGCGCTGCCGTCTAGCGCTTTGCGCAATGTTTTGCAGCCCCTCGCTGCCGGTCTGGCGGGCAAGTTGCTGGTGAGCTTGACCAAGGGTATCGAGGCCGAAAGCTTCAAGCTCATGAGCCAGATACTCGAAGAAGTGGCTCCTGAAGCACGGATTGGCGTGTTGTCGGGGCCGAACCTGGCCCGTGAAGTCGCCGAACACGCCCTCACGGCCACTGTGGTGGCCAGCGAAGATGAGGTTCTTTGTCAGCGCGTGCAGGCTGCTTTGCACGGGCGCACCTTTCGCGTCTACGCCAGCCAGGATCGCTTTGGTGTTGAGCTAGGTGGCGCGTTGAAAAACGTTTACGCCATCATGGCCGGCATGGCCGTGGCGTTGGGCATGGGCGAAAACACCAAGAGCATGCTGATTACCCGCGCGCTGGCAGAAATGACCCGTTTTGCGGTCAAGCTGGGCGCCAATCCAATGACCTTCCTCGGCCTGGCCGGCGTGGGCGACCTGATCGTGACCTGTTCCTCGGCCAAAAGCCGCAATTACCAAGTCGGCTTTGCTCTCGGCCAAGGCTTGAGCCTGGAAGATGCCGTAGCGCGTTTGGGTGAAGTGGCCGAAGGGGTGAACACCCTCAAAGTGCTCAAGGCCCGCGCTCAGGCCTTGGAGGTGTACATGCCTTTGGTCGCCGGTCTGCACGCGATTCTCTTTGAGGGGCGTACGCTGGCCCAGGTTATCGAGTTGCTGATGCGCGGCGAGCCGAAAACTGACGTCGATTTTATCTCTATAAACGATTTCTGATTTATCCCATTGCGCCAGCGGCGCTGCCATAAGGAGATATCTATGAATAACCCCCAACAGGACCTGCAGCGCGAATCAATCCTGCTGCGCATACTCTGGATGGTGCTGTTCGCCTGTGCCTGGCAAGTGGCTGAGCTGTTACTGGCTGGCGTGGTGTTGCTGCAACTGGGCTATCGCCTGTTTTACACCGCGCCGAATGCCAGCTTGCTGAGCTTTGGCGACAGCCTGAGCCAGTACCTGGCGCAGATTGGCCGTTTCGGCACCTTCAACACAGATGAAAAACCCTGGCCATTCGCAGATTGGCCGACACCCGCCGCACCGCATGGCGAAACGCCCCACAGCATTCCGCCGGCGGCCCATCCAGTGCGGGATGAAGAGCCGAAACTGTGAAACTTTGGTTACTGCGTCATGGTGAAGCAGAAGCCCATGCGCGTACTGATGCCCAGCGCGAGCTGACCCAGCATGGGCGCAAGGAAGCCAAGCAAAGTGCCGGGCATCTGCCCGGCCACGGCGTGAGCAAAATCGTTGTCAGCCCCTATGTGCGTGCCCAACAAACGGCTCTGATCGTGCGTGAAGTGCTGGCCAGCCATCCGCCGATTGAAACCGTCAATTGGTTAACGCCCGATGGCGACTTGCGTGAGGCCGTGGACTACCTGGATGCCCATGCGGGGGAGACATTGCTGTTGGTGAGTCATCAGCCTTTTATCGGTGAACTGGCAGGCTTGCTCCAGCATGGTCACCGACAGGCGCCGTTACCGATGAAAACTGCCAGCCTGGCCGAACTCCAGGGCGAGTTGCCGTTACCGGGCGCAATGCACCTCAACGCGCTGCATCACCCGCACAAGCACTGAGTGTCTGCTGCCGCCTTTCAGGGGCGGCACAGGTCATGCTCAGCGGATACATTTCTTCACTTGCACCTCTTTCTTCTGCGTGGTCTATTCAACCAAGCAAGTGCTTGGTTTGTCCCCAGAACAACAACAATGGAGGATGCCTGTGATGACTGCTGTCCGTTTGCCGCTGGATGCGTTTTATGCGCGCGAAGCCCGTCACCCGAATAAACCCTACCTGTCGCAGCCCGTTGCCGGCGGCCAGGTGGAGCAGCTGAACTGGTCCGAGGTTGGCGATCAGGCCCGTCGAGCGGCCAACTGGTTGCGTAGCCTGGAGTTACCCCAGGGCAGCCGCATTGCGATCATTTCGAAAAACTGCGCGCATTGGATCATCACCGATCTGGCCATCTGGATGGCCGGGCATGTGTCGGTGCCGTTGTATCCCAACCTCACGGCCGAGTCGGTGCGCCAGGTGCTTGAACATGCCCAGGCGGCGGTGGTGTTTGTCGGCAAGCTGGACGACTGGCCTGCCATGGCCCCGGGTGTTCCTGAGGGAATTCCCTGTGTCGGTCTGCCACTACGGCCCAGCGGGCGTTTTGACGCGTTGTGGAGCGACCTGCAAGCTTGCACACCGATTCAGGACCAGCCCAAGCCTGCGGCTGATCAGTTGTGCACCATCATCTACACCTCCGGCACCACTGGTACGCCGAAAGGGGTGATGCACAATTTCAGCAACTTCGCCTTTGGCGCCAGCCGTGGCCTTGAGTTGTTTGGCGTCGATGAAAACGACCGCATGCTGTCCTACCTGCCGCTCTGCCATGTGGCCGAGCGCATGTTTGTTGAGATGGTGTCGTTCTACGGCGGTTCGACGATTTTCTTCGCCGAAAGCCTCGACACCTTCCTCGCCGATCTCAAGCGGGCGCGGCCGACCGTGATGTTTGGCGTGCCGCGCATCTGGACCAAGTTCCAGATGGGGGTGTTCGCAAAAATGCCCGAGCAGCGCCTGGACTTCCTCCTCAAGTTGCCGCTGGTTGGCCGCTGGATGGGCCGCAAGGTGCTTGCCGGCCTGGGGCTGGATGTCGTGCGTTATGCCTTGTGCGGCGCTGCACCGGTGCCGGATGCCTTGCTCAAGTGGTATCAGCGCCTGGGATTGGACCTTTTCGAGGTTTACGGCATGACCGAGAACTGCGGCTATTCCCATGTCTGCCGGCCCGGCAAGCGTCGGCATGGCTGGATTGGCCAGCCCTGCACCGATGTTGAAGTGCGGATTGCCGAAACCGGCGAAGTGCAGGTGCGCAGTGGTGCCACCATGCAGGGTTACTACCTGGACCCGGAAAAGACCGCCGAGACCCTCACCGTCGATGGCTTTCTGCGCACGGGCGACAAGGGCGAGCAGGATGGCGAGGGCAATTTGCGCCTCACTGGGCGCTTGAAAGAAATCTTCAAGACCAGCAAGGGCAAGTACGTAGCCCCGGCGCCGATCGAGAACCGCCTGGCGGTGCATGGCAAGATCGAGCAGGTCTGCGTGGTCGGCGATGGCATGCCGCAGCCCATGGCCCTGTGTGTGCTGTCGGAGATGGCACGTCAGGACGCCAGCCTGGGTGGTCGCCTGGAGCTGGAACAAAGCCTCAAAGCCTTGCTGGACGAGGTCAATGGGCAACTCGACAAGCATGAGCGACTGCTTGGTATTGTGCTGGTCAAGGACGTCTGGGGCATTGATAACGGCTTCCTCACGCCGACCCTGAAAATCAAACGCAGCGTGGTGGAGGGGGCTTATGCCGATCGCTACGATGCCTGGATGGAACGCCGCGAACCGGTGCTCTGGCATGAATAAGGAGTTGGGATGAGCATCTGGCTGCAGCAACCTGAACTGACCGCACTAAATGCGTTGTCAAAAAATACCATCGTTGAACTGCTGGATATCCGCTTTGAGGCGTTCGACGATGATTCGCTGACTGCCAGCATGGTGGTCGATCCTCGCACCCATCAACCCTATGGCCTGTTGCATGGCGGTGCCTCGGTGGTGCTGGCGGAAACCCTAGGGTCCACCGCCAGTTACCTGTGTATCGACAGCACGCAGTTCTATTGCGTAGGCCTGGAGGTCAATGCCAACCACCTGCGCGGCTTGCGCAGCGGGCGGGTAACCGCCGTAGCGCGGCCGCTGCATTTGGGCCGCACCACCCAGGTGTGGGACATCCGCTTGAGTGGTGACGATGGCAAACTCAGCTGCGTGTCCCGGTTGACCATGGCCGTGGTGCCGTTGGGCAAATCGGCGCCCGTGGCGGACTGATCGACCCCGGCGGTATGACCATTGCCGCCGTGCCTTTGGCCACACTGCCGTCATTCAGCGGCCGCTCTGCGATTGCTGTCAGGGCGGTGCTGCTGGACAATCCAATCCTCAGTTCCCGGCCAGCCTTTTTCTTATGTCACAGCCCGTCTTTTTCGCCCATGCCAATGGCTTCCCTTCGGCCACCTACGGCAAGTTATTCCGTGCTCTGGGGGCTGACTACGCGGTGGATTTTCTTGAGCAGCATGGCCACGATCCGCGCTTTCCGGTTAACGACAACTGGGAGCAACTGGTCAGCGAGCTGATCTTTCATCTGCAACAACGCGCTGAGCCGGTGTGGGGTGTGGGCCACTCCCTGGGCGGGGTGCTGCATTACCACGCGGCGCTGCGTCATCCCGAGTTGTACCGCGGGGTGGTGATGCTTGATTCGCCGCTGCTGACCCTGGCGGACAAGCTGGTGATTCGTGCTGCCAAACATTTTGGCTTTATCGACCGCATCACCCCGGCTGGGCGCACCATTGGCCGGCGTGAGCGTTTCGCCGATGCGGGTGAAGCGCGCGATTATTTTGCGGGCAAAACCCTGTTCAGCCGCTTCGATCCCGAGTGCCTGGACGACTACGTCGAGCATGGCCTGCAGGCCAGTAACGAAGGGCTGGCGCTGCGTTTTGATGCGCAAACCGAAATCAGCATTTACCGCAGCGTGCCCCACACCAGCCCGGGCAAACCGCAGCAGCTGCAGGTGCCTCTGGCCATGGTGCGCGGCCGTAACAGCCGAGTAGTCATGGCTCACCATGGCCGTTTGCTGCGCCGGGTGCCCCAAGGCGAATACCTCAGCGTGCCGGGCGGGCATATGTTTCCGCTGGAGCGCCCGCAAGATACGGCCGAGCTGCTGCGTGGGCTGTTCAAACGCTGGAGTCAGGAGCCGTAACCCCTATGACCACGTCCTTTGAAGAAGTCCGCCTGCGCTTGCCCCATATCGAACTGGCGGCCCATCTGTTTGGTCCCAAGGACGGCCAGCCGGTGATTGCCTTGCATGGTTGGTTGGACAACGCCATGACCTTCGCCCGCCTGGCGCCCAAGCTGCAAGGCTTGCGCATTGTTGCCCTGGACCTGGCCGGCCACGGTCATTCCGATCACCGCCCGGCAGGCGGCAGCTATGCCATCTGGGATTACGTCTACGACGTGCTGCAGGTGGCCGAGCAGTTTGGCTGGCAGCGGTTTTCCCTGCTGGGGCACTCCATGGGCGCCATCGTTTCGGTGCTGCTGGCCGGCGCCATGCCGCAGCGGGTCGAGCGCCTGGCACTGATTGATGGCCTGATTCCCTATACCGGCGAGGCCGACACGGCACCGGCCAAGCTGGGTGAGGCACTGTTGGCGCAGTTAGCGTTGGCCGGCAAGCGCAAGCCAGTGTACGAGCAGATCGAGCGCGCCGTGGCCGCACGCATGCAAGGCGTCGGTGCGGTCAGCCGTGAAGCCGCTGAGCTGTTGGCTGGTCGCGGTTTGATGCCGGTGCCCGGTGGCTACACCTGGCGCACCGATGCACGTTTGACCTTGCCGTCGCCGCTACGACTGACCAAGGCTCATGCGCAGGCCTTTGTGCACGCCGTGCAGTGTCCGGTCAGCCTGGTGCTGGCCGAGCAGGGCATGATGCAGGCCCAGTCCGGCCTGAATGAGCTGCTGGCCGGTTTGCCGTTCAGCGTGCAGTCACTGCCGGGCGGTCATCATTTGCACCTGGATGACGAGGCGGGCGCCCAGTCTGTCGCAGACTGTTTCAATCCCTTCTTCCACGCGCCTTGACTTGCGTGGAGCAACTGCGGACTCTGGCTTAATTGCTTAAGGAGTTCGCCATGATTGATCTGTATACCGCCGCCACACCCAATGGGCACAAGGTTTCGATTGCCCTGGAAGAGCTGGAACTGGCGTATGAGGTGCATCCTCTGCGCTTTGACCAGCAGGAGCAAAAAGCCCCGGCCTACCTGAAGATCAATCCCAATGGTCGCATTCCGGCGATTGTCGACCGCGGCAACGATGATTTCGCGGTGTTTGAGTCGGGGGCCATTCTGCTGTACCTGGCGGAAAAAACCGGTCAATTGATACCGGCCGATGCCAAGGGGCGCTCGCAAGTGATTCAGTGGCTGATGTTCCAGATGGGCGGCGTAGGGCCCATGCAGGGGCAGGCCAATGTGTTCTTCCGTTATTACCCGGAAAAACTCCAAGGTCCGATTGATCGCTACCAGAATGAAACCCGTCGTCTCTATGAGGTGCTCAATACGCGCCTGGGCGAGGTGGAGTATCTGGCCGGCGACTACAGCATCGCCGATATTGCCACCTACCCGTGGGTGAAAATCCACGACTGGGCCGGTGTTTCGGTCGACGGCCTTGAGCACCTGCAACGTTGGATGGCCACCGTGGGTGGGCGTCCGGCTGTGCAGCGTGGCCTGTTGATTCCTGCCCGTGAGGCCGAGGCTGCGCAGGTGGTGAAAGCCGCCCAAGCGATGCTGCAACGTTGAGGTTACCTGTGCGTTTTTTCAGTTTTATGCTGTTTGGCCTTTACGGCAGTGTGGCCATGGCCGCCGATCTGGCGGGCAGTCAGGACCTTGAGGTACTGCCGCGCTTCCCCCGTGCCGAGATCATTGAGTTCACTCAGAACAGCGGCCAGGAGCGGGTGTTTCCCACCGGGCCCTTGAGTCGTATCAGTGGCAAGTTACGCATCGAGTCTCAGGTCAGCGCCGAAGGGCAGCTAACGGCCCTGACTTATGCCTTGCCCGACGGTCACGCCGCGCTGGACGTGTTTAACCTTGCACGCACTCAGGTGCAGGCCCAGGGCGCCGAGTTGCTGTATTGGTGCCAGGGCCGTGATTGCGGCTCCAGCAGCCTGTGGGCCAATAGCGTGTTTGCCAATGCCCAGTTATATGGCAGCGATGATCAACAGGCTTACGCCTTGCTGCGCCTCGCGGCCCCGCAGCAAGACAGCCTGCTGATGTTGTACGGGATTACCCGCGGTAACCGCCGCGCCTACCTGCATGTAGAACAGTTGAACGCCAGCGCCCCTTTGGCTGAGCTGTTGCCCAGCCCAGGGACCTTGTTGCAGCAACTGAAAAGCACCCAGCGCCTGAGCTTGGCGCACTTGCCGGCAACGCCCAACGCAGCCTGGAGCGCATTGCTGGCGCGCAGCCTGAACATGGACAGCACGCTGCGTGTCAGCCTAGCGGGTGCCGAGGCCGAGGTCTGGCGCGCGGCCCTGGTTGCTCAGGGCGTACGCAGTGCGCGGTTGACGGCGCAGGTCAACGCAGAGGCCGGGCTGGTCATCAGCGTGCAAACTCGACAGTGATAATTGGCGCAAGGCTAATCCACCGCGTGGAGGTTACTCTCTGCGCGGTTTTGGTTTTTTCTGCAGGGAACAGATTGGATGTTAAATAACGACCGCCTCTTGGGGCAGATTCTGCTCTTTATCCTGCTGGGCGCCTGTGTGCTGGTGCTGGCGCCGTTCTGGTCGGCGCTGTTCTGGGCAGCGGTATTGGCCTTTGCCAGTTGGCCGTTGATGCGCCTGCTGACCGGGCCACTCAAGGTCGGGGTGACGGCGGCGGCTGCCTTGCTGACGTTGGTGTGGATGCTGGTGCTGTCGGCGCCGCTGGTGTGGCTGGGTTTCAACCTGGCCGACCATATCCAGACTGGCCTGGCTTTGCTCAAGACCGTGCAGGTTGATGGTTTGCCCGAGCCACCCACCTGGCTGGGGAGTTTGCCGCTGGTGGGCGAACGTCTGGTGAGTCTCTGGAACGACATCGATGCCCGTGGTGCGGCGCTGTTCGCCAGTGCCCGCCCGTACCTGGGCGAAATCGGCAACTGGCTGCTGGCGCGCAGTGCGCAGATTGGCGGCGGCATGCTGGAAGTGGTCCTGAGCCTGGTGTTGATCTTCTTCTTCTACCGTGACGGCCCGGCACTTGCGCACTTTGTGCATGCCTTGCTGCACCGCCTGATCGGCGAGCGCGCCGATCATTACCTGCACCTGGTGGCAGGCACGGTGCAACGGGTGGTCAACGGCGTGATCGGTACCGCTGCGGCTCAGGCCTTGCTGGCGCTGATCGGTTTTTGGATTGCCGGGGTGCCGGGTGCGGTGTTGTTGGGCTTACTGACCTTCGTGTTTAGCCTGATCCCCATGGGCCCGCCATTGATCTGGGGGCCGGTGGTGGCCTGGCTGGTGTGGCGGGGCGATTACGGCTTGGCGATTTTCCTCGGCGTCTGGGGCACCTTTATCGTCAGCGGCGTGGATAACGTGCTGAAACCCTACCTGATCAGCCGCGGCGGCAACCTGCCGCTGGTGGTGGTCTTGCTCGGTGTGTTTGGCGGGATTCTGGCGTTCGGTTTTATGGGCCTGTTTCTCGGCCCAACCCTGCTGGCAGTGGCCTACAGCCTGCTTAAGGACTGGATCGCCACGCCGGGCAAAGCCGCGAGCGAAACCCCGTCCACCTGATCTGCAGCCGTTGCCCGCCGCGCGGGTAACGGCTGCAAGCTGCCGACTCAGGCCGATAGGCTGAGCTGACTGCCGATCTTGCTGGTGTAGCTGGCACTTTCGCTGTACTGCTTGAGCAGGCTGGCAACCATATCGGCATAGCCGCTGTCGTTGCTGGCACGGGTGCTTGCGCTGTTGCTCTTATCGCTGCTGGTTAGGGCCTCGAACAGACTGCTCAACTCATCCTTGCTGATGCTGCCATCACTGTCGCTGTCGATGGCGCTGAACAGTTCCTCACTGTCGGCACTGCTCATCTGCGCGGGCGGAGGGGGCGGCGGCGCCAGGGCGGCGGTCTCCTGGGCGCTGAGAACGCCGTCGGCATCACTGTCCAGTTCACCAAACAAGGTGGTCAGATCACTGTCGTCGCTGCTGACGCCCAAGGCGCTGCTCAGCTCGGCCAGGCCGACGCTGCCATCACCGTCGCTGTCCAGCTGGCCGAATAACTCCTCGGGATTGGCGCCGCCCGGTCCACCGGGTCCGCCGTGGGGCGGTGGTGGTGCCAGGGCGGCGGTTTCTTCTTTATCGATGCTGCCGTCGCTGTTGGCATCCAACTGACTGAACAGCTCATCGATATCGATTGTCAGGCTGCTGTCGCTTTCCTTGGCAGCCGAGAGCGCGCTGTCTAGCTCCTCCTTGGCCACGCTGCCGTTGCCATCGCTGTCGAGAATGCTGAAGAGCTTTTCCTGGGCTTTCGCCGGGCCGCCGCTACAACTGGCCGCCGTGCTATTGACGGTGCTGTTGCGCGCGCTGCTGGCGAGTGTCGAGCTGTAGTTGCTGTAGCTCGAATAACTGCTGACACCACTGATCATGGGAGTCACTCCTATCGCTGTCACCGGTAAGGGTTTACCGGTGCTGGCAGCGTCAGTGGTGCATGTGTCGAGGCTATGTGGGTTTTGTATCGGCGCTTATACAGGCGGATGGCGCGGCAGGCAGAGCACGGCGGTCAGGCCGCCGCCGGGGGTTTGTTCCAGACAAATGTCGCCGCCCTGACGGCGCGCCGCTTCACGGGCGATGGTCAGGCCCAGGCCGACACCGCCC
>NKIE01000055.1 GCA_002256055.1 Pseudomonas sp. PGPPP3
GCCTTCAGCGATGTCCTGCTCAATCTGGTCCACCAGGATCACCGAGTTACGCATGATCATCCCCGACAAGGCGATGGTGCCGAGCATGGCGACAAAGCCGAAGGGCTGCTGGAACACGATCAGGAACAGACAGACACCGATCAGCCCCAGCGGCGCAGTGAGGAACACCATGGCCGACAGCGAGAAACTCTTCAACTGCAGCATCAGTAAGGTCAGTACTACCAGAATAAACAGAGGCACACCGGCATTCACCGACCCCTGGCCTTTGGCCGAGTCTTCCACGGTGCCGCCCACATTCACCTCGTAGCCCTGAGGCAACTCGGCGATCAGCGTCTGCAGGGTTGGATTGATCTGCTTGACCAAGGTCGCCGGCTGCTCCTTGCCGTAAATATCCGCGCGCACCGTCACGGTTGGCAGGCGGTTACGGTGCCAGATCACGCCTTCTTCAAAACCGTATTCCAAGGTGGCGACCTGCGACAGCGCCACACTCTGGCCACTGTCGGTTGGAATCGACAGGCTCGGCAACTGCGATAGCTCCTGGCGATCGGCGTCGCTACCGCGCTGCATGATTTCGATCAGCTCGTTGCCCTCACGGAACTGGCTGACCGCGGTGCCGGACAAGGCACTCTGCAAGAAGCGCGACAGGTCAGACGTATTCACCCCCAGCGCCCGTGCACGGTCTTGATCGATCAGCAGACGGATAACCTTGCTCGGCTCCTCCCAATCCAGGTGCACGTTGGCCACATGAGGATTCTCGCGCACCTTGGCCGCCACTTCGCGGGCCAGTTTGCGCACCACTTCAATGTGCTCGCCAGACACCCGGTATTGGATTGGATAACCCACGGGCGGGCCGTTTTCCAGACGCGATACGCGCGTGCGCAAAGTCGGGAACTGAGTGTCGAGGGTATTGATCAGCCAGCTACGCAGGACCTCGCGATCCGCCACCGACTTGGTCAGCACCACGAACTGGGCGAAGCTCGGGGTCGGCAATTCCTGGTTCAGCGGCAAGAAGAAGCGCGGCGAGCCCGCCCCCACATAAACCACGTAATTGACGATGCCATCGTGCTCTTTGAGCATACCTTCCAGGCGTTTGACCTGTTCATTGGTTGCCGTCAGCGACGCGCCTTCGCTGAGCTTGAGGTCGACCAACAGCTCGTAACGGCCCGAGGCCGGGAAGAACTGCTGCGGGACAAAACGGAACAGCACAATCGAGGCAATAAACAGCCCCACCGTGAGCATGATCACCATGCGCCGACGGCGCACACACCAATCCACCACCTCACGCACGCGCTGGTAGAAGGGTGTCGCGTAGGGGTCATGGGCGCCGTCACCGCTGCCATGTTTGGCCGCGTGTTGCTTGGCCAGATCCGGCAGCAGGCGCTTGCCCAGATAGGGAACAAACACCACCGCGGCAATCCACGAGGCCAGCAGGGCGGTACTGGAGTTGGCCGTAGCAATCGGCAAGAAGCCGGCGGCGGTAATCAAGGTGCCGGTCAACATCGGGAAGGCGGTACTGGTCCAGGCATAGCTGGCAGCAGTCAGGCGATCGAAGCCCTGCTCCATTTTGATCGCCATCATCTCCACCGCAATGATGGCATCATCCACCAGCAGGCCTAGGGCCAACACCAGCGCGCCGAGGGAGATCTTGTGCAGGCCAATGCCGAGGTAATACATGCTGGCAAAGGTCATGGCCAGCACCAGCGGAATCGACAAGGCGACCACCATGCCGGTGCGCATGCCGAGCGAGAAAAAACTCACCAGCAAGACGATCACCAAGGCTTCGGCCAGTACGCGAACGAATTCGCCAACGCCGACTTTCACCGCCGCCGGCTGGTCAGACACCTTGCTCAGTTGCATGCCGGCCGGCAAGGTTTCCTGCAGGCGGGCAAACTCGCTCTCCAGCGCGTCACCGAGCACCAGGATATCGCCACCGCTCTTCATCGACACAGCAATGCCGAGGGCGTCTTCGCCCATAAAACGCATGCGCGGCGCGGCGGGATCGTTGAAACCGCGGTGTACTTCACCGACATCGCCAACGCGGAAGGTGCGATCACCGACACGAATCGGGAAGTCGCGGATTTCCTTCACGCTCTCGAAGTTACCCGAGACCCGTAGCCGCACGCGGTCGGTCGGGGTTTCGAAGAAGCCCGCCGCAGACACCGCATTCTGTTTATCCAGGGCCTGCTGCACCGCAACCAAGGGCACACCGAGGGTGGCCAGTTTGGCGTTGGATAGCTCGCCCCAGATTTTCTCGTCCTGCAGGCCGATCAGCTCGACCTTGCCGACGTCCTTAACCCGCTGCAGTTGCAACTGCACCCGGTCTGCGTAGTCCTTGAGTACGGCGTAATCGAACCCCTGGCCAGTCAGCGCGTAGATATTGCCGAAGGTAGTGCCGAATTCATCGTTGAAAAACGGCCCCTGCACCCCTTGCGGCAAGGTGTGGCGGATGTCGTTTACCTTCTTACGAATCTGATACCAGAGGTTCTCCATGTCGGTCGAGCGCATGCTTTCGCGGGCGACAAAGGTCACCTGGGATTCACCGGGGCGCGAATAGGAGATGATCCGGTCGAAGTCGCCGGTTTCCATCAGCTTCTTTTCAATGCGCTCGGTGACTTGTTTGGACACTTCCTCGGCGGTGGCACCTGGCCAACGCACGTTGACCACCATGGCGCGGAAGGTAAACGGTGGGTCTTCGCTCTGCCCCAGCTTGGTGTAGGAAAACGCCCCCACCAGCGCCAGCAACAGCATGAAATAACGCACGATCTGGCCGTTTTTCAGCGCCCAGGCGGAAAGATTGAAATTCATCGGGAGTTACTCCTGCACCGCGAATTCAACCACACGATTATCGCGATCCACCGGCCGTACCAACTGCCCTTCACGCAACACCTGCACGCCAGCGGCCACCACCCAGTCGTTGGCACTCAGGCCTTCCAGCACCGGCACGGTATTTTCGCCATAGGCACCAATGCGCACGGGCGTGCGTACCAGCTTGGTGGTTTTCGGCTCGACCACCCAGACATAGGGCGCGCCGTTCTCTGCGGTCAGGGCCGACAGCGGCACCGCCAGCGGCACGTCGCCCTCCACGCGGATAAACACCCGCGCACTCTGCCCCAGCTCCGCCAAGACCTTGCCTTCGGTAAAGGCCACGCGTGCCGCAAAGGTGCGCGACTGCGGATCGGCCGAAGGCGCCAGTTCACGAATGCGTCCAGGGAAACGTTCGCCAGCCTGCGACCACAGTTCCACCTCGACCGGCTGACCGACTTTGACGCGGTCAAAGCCCTGCTCCGGCAGGCTGATCAACACTTCCCGCTCACCCGCGGCCGCCAGGGTAAACACCGGCTGACCAGCCGCCACCACTTGCCCGGCCTCGATCATGCGCTTGGCGATCACGCCATTCTGCGTGGCCCGCAGCACGGCATAACCGGCCTGGTTGTTGGCCACGTTGAATTCGGCCTGAATCTGCTGCAGACGGGCTTCGCCTGAGCGATAGAGATTTTCTGCGTTGTCGTACTGCGAGCGACTGATCAGCTGCCGCTCCATCAGCTTCTTGTAACGATCACGCTCGGCACGCACCAGTTGCAGGTTGGCTTCGGCGGCACGCACTTGAGCCCGTGCGGCTTCCAGCTGCAGACGCACATCTTGCGGGTCCAGCTCGGCCAGTGGCTGACCGGCCTTGACCCGATCACCGACATCCACCAGACGCTTGGCCACCTTGCCACCGATGCGGAAGGCCAGCTCCGACTCCAGTCGCGCACGCACCTCACCCGGATAGGTATCCATCAACTCACCCGAAGGCAGCGGATGCACAACCATGGCAGGTCGCGCCTTGGGCTGTACCTCTTCGGCACTCCCACAGGCAACCAACAGGGCAATCAGACTTACTGGCAAAGCGAGAGACAAGGCATGGCGAAACATGATGATCAACCTTCCGCGAAGAACGCTTGGATTTTTTATGCTGGGAATAATTATACTGGCGAGTATAGTAAAAATAGAAAACTCATCAGTCCAGTATTAAACCGCGCAATGTCTAACAAACTGTTACCGCCCAACGGCCCTGGCCGACCGAAAGATCCAGCCAAACGCAAAGCCATTCTCGAAGCGGCGGAAACCCTGTTCCTGCGCAACGGCTATGACGGTAGCAGCATGGACGCCATCGCCGCCGAAGCTGGGGTTTCCAAGCTTACGGTGTACAGCCATTTCACCGACAAGGAGACCCTGTTCGCCTTCGCCGTGAAGTCCAAGTGCGAGCAACAGATCCCCGAATTGCTGTTTGAATTGCCCGACGGCGTGCCAATTGAAACCGTGCTACTGAACATTGCCCGCGGCTTTCACCGACTGATCAACAGCGACGAGTCCATCGAACTGCACCGGGTGCTGATCACCCACGGCGCCCAGAATCCGAAGATGTCGCAGATGTTCTACGACGCCGGCCCGCAGCGCCTGATCGATGGCATGGAGCAACTACTGACACACGCCACCCTGCGCGGCCAGTTACAAGTGAGCAATCCACTGATGGCGGCGGATCAGTTCTTCTGCCTGGTGAAGGGCGGCTGTAATTTCCGCTTGCTGATCGGCTGCGGCATCCAGCCGAGCGAGGACGAACTGGAAGCACAAGTTCACGCCACCGTGGACCTGTTCGTACGCGCCTACCGGCCCCGAGGGTAAAAATCAGGCCTTCAGCGCCTTCTTGGCGTAGATGTCGTAGCGACTCGACTTGCCTTCCAGCACATAGCTAGGTTTGGCGCCTTCGATGCACGGGGCCTTGCGCGGGCGCTTGACCACTACCCGATGACTGGCCAGAGCCAGGGCCGCCGCCAGCAGGGCCGGCGCATCGAAGTCATCGCCCACCAGAGGACGAAACAGACGCATCTCTTTTTTCACCAGGGCACTCTTGTCGCGATGAGGAAACATCGGATCGAGGTAGATCACCTGCGGCGCTTCATCCGTCCAAGCACTCAGCAACTCGATGGCATTACCTTGCAGCAGGCGCATCTGCGCCGCAATTGGCGCCACCTCGGCACTCTGCCGAGCCCGCGCCAGGCCGTCCTCCAGCAACGCGGCAATCAGCGGCTGGCGCTCAATCAGGGTTATGTTGCACCCCAGGCTGGCCAGCACGAAGGCATCGCGACCCAGGCCCGCACCCCGACCGCCTTGGCGATCATCTGCCCCGTGCCACCACCAAATAAACGCCGATGGGCCACCGCCCCTTCGACAAAATCGACCCGCACCGCACCCGGCGCCTGCGGACCGAGCTCGACAAACTGCAAGCCCTCAGCGCCCAACTGCAAGGCAAAGTCGGCGCCAGCCTGCGCCTGCAAGCCCAGGCGCTCGGCCCAGACCGCCAAAGCCGGCTGATAGACAGGCTCAAGGGCCTGCAGGGTGATTATGGCGCTATGCCGCTCGTCGCTCATCGCTAAACATGCTCAAAAATTGTTCAATCCCGCCACATGACGGCCGATAACCAGCTAAAGCGGCATTCTGCCAGACCCGGCACTTTGGAGCCGCATCGAGTTCGTCATGCTTGATCCTATTTCCGCCCCACGCGCCTCCCTGCAGCCCGCCCGCCGCCGTGACCACGAGCCACCTGTATCGGCCGAAGTGGCGCAATCGCTGGACTACCAACTCCTGCGCCGCACGCTGAACCCCGACAGTGAGATCAAAGTCAGCGACGCCCCTCCTGCCGCCACTTCGGCGCCCGGCGCAACGTTCAGCAGCGCCGCCACGTCCGCAACCAGCGTCAGCAGCAATGCCGTTACCCAGCAAAGCCAACTCAACGTCACGATCGGCACTGCAACCAAGCCGCAACCGGTGCAGCAGACCGACCCATTGGTACTCGATCTGGCCGGCAACGGCTTTGCCACCCGAGGCCTGGACGATGCCGTGCGCTTCGACCTGACCGGCGACGGTCGCTCTGAATCGATCAGCGCCCCCAAAGGTGACGACGCCCTGCTGGCCCTCGACCGCAATGGCAACGGTCGCATCGACAGTGGCAAGGAACTGTTCGGCGACCAGCACGGCGCCAGCAACGGCTTTGCCGAACTGAGCAAGTACGATGACAACCGCGATGGCCGCATCGACCAGCAAGACAGCGTATTTGAAAAGCTGAGCCTGCTGCGCTTCGACGACCAGGGCCGCCAACAGCAACACAGCCTGGCCGAAGCAGGCGTCAGCGCCATCCACCTGCAGGCGCAGAACGTCAAACAAGCCTTGGGCGCCTACGATGAAATCGCCCAGATCGGCCGCTTCGACTTTGCCGACGGGCGCAGCGGACAAGCTGCCGACCTGTTGCTGACCAGCCGCTAGGGTCTGTTGCAGTTTCATCGCGAGCCGCGTTGCCGCGCGAAATGGTCCCCGGTTAGGCGCAGGACGCCGGTAATGGTTATTCCCTTATCAATTCCTGCAACAACAGCGGGGGCCATTTCTCGCGCAACCCGGAGGGCCGGGCCGGTTTTTATGCGAGGCTGCGTTACTCGTCACTCATTTGGAACAACCAAATCACGCTCCTCGCGCCTTGCCTCGCGCAAAAACCGGCTCCGGCGCGACCACGAATGAAACGGCAACAGACCCTAGAGCAACGCCAGCTGGTTGATGGCGGTGGACTCCAGCAACGGCCAGGGCAAATCCAGCAAACCCGGCAAACGCGCCTGCAACTGCTGGTGAAAACGCCAGGCCAGTTGCGGCGCCAGCTGGTTATCCGGGGTATGGATAAACACATAGGGCGTATGCCCCGCCTCGATCCATTCGGCCACCTTGGCCACCCATGGCGCGAGAAACCCATCATTAGCGGCCAGCTCTGGATGGCCGATAAAACGCAGCTGGGGCGACGGGGTGAAGGCCGCTGGGCGCAACGGCAGGTGCGGTTTCTTCGCCTGGGCATGGCGCACCGCTGGCGCAGCATCGGTACAACTGAACAACGCCCGCGCATCCAGGCAGATGCGCTCCACTCCCAGATCGCGCAACAGCCGATTGAGCTGACGCTCCTCTTCGCCTCTGGCGAAAAACGCCGGATGGCGCACTTCCACTGCCAGCGGCCGCGCCAACTCGCGTAAAAACTGCTGCAAATCCGCCAGACGGGGCGGGCCGAAACTGGCCGGCAGTTGCAACCACAGGGGCGCCACCCGCGCGCCCAGCGGCGCCAATAGCTGCAAAAAAGCCTCAGCGGCCGGCAGCTGATCGGTCATATTATCGCTATGGCTGATGGTGCGTGGCAGCTTGGCGCAGAAGCGAAAGTGCTCCGGCATCTGCGCCGCCCAGCGGGCTACCGTGGCGGGGGCTGGTTCAGCGTAGAAGGTGGTATTGCCCTCGACCGCGTTGAAGCAGCGGCCATAGAGCTGAAGAAAGTGCTGGCTGGTCGCCCCCGGCGGATACAGCGAACCGCGCCAGCCGGGCTCGCTCCAGGACGGGCAACCAAGAAAGTAAGGCAGCATCAAGCGTAGAGATCGAGACCGAGCACTTCGGCGGCGCCGCCTTCGACAGTAAAGCTGGCTGTGCTGCCGTAGCTGGCCAGGGCCTGATAGGCCTTGTTACTCAGTCCGCGCGGAATCACCAGCTCCTGGCGAGTCGCCGGGCTATCACTGCTGGCAGTGCCGGGCTGTACGCGGCGCGGTTGCGCGATAGCCTCCAGCCCCTGGCTACTGGCAGGCGTGGTTGGCAGCTCACGGCGTTGCTCCTGCTCGCGCTGAATCTCGCGCAGCGGTGTGACCGCAGTGCCCGGACGGGAGCTGCGGTCAACCGAAGAGAACGAAAGTGGGCTGTCGACACGCATTGCTTAGCGTTCTACCGGCAAGTGATGGGGAATGTTCAAGTTCAATCTAGCGGTAGCACCGAGCCATAGCAATCGGCCAACGAGCGAAGACCACTCGCAACGGACAGAAGGTCTCACAGCGGCGCCTTGGGCGTTGCCACTTTGTCGCGCAAATACACCGGCTGGGCCATATCGGCTGGCAACGCTTCGCCACGCGCCCAGGCAAATGCCGCCAGCGCCAGCAGGTCCTGGGCATGGGGCAAGAGCACCTGGGGCTCACCCTGGGTCAGTACCGGTAGACGGCTGCAATAGCTGCCCCAACCCGTCCCGGCCGCGCACCAATCGCCAGTTGCGCCTACCGGTAACAGGGCCTGCTCGGGCGGCAGCACCGCCTCCTCGCCAAACAGGCGCATTTCGCCCTGTTCAGCGCGGTAGCAACCCCAATACACCTCATCCATGCGCGCATCGATGGCCGCTGCCACCTGCTGTGCGCCTTGCTCACGCAACGCGCGCTGGGCCAGCACCGCCAGGGTCGATACCGGCAGCACCGGACGCTCCAAAGCAAACGCTAGACCCTGCACCACGCCGATGGCTATGCGCACCCCGGTAAAGGCGCCCGGTCCACGCCCGAAGGCAATGCCATCCACGGCCGACAAGGCAATACCCGCCTCAGCCAGCAGATCTTTGATCATGGGCAACAGGCGCTGGGCGTGCAGGCGCGGGATCACCTCGTAATGGCTAAGCACCTTGCCGTCGTGCAGCAAGGCAACGGAGCAAGCTTCGGTGGCGGTATCCAGGGCCAGCAAGGTGGTCATTGGGGCAATCCGGTCAGGCAAAAAAGGGGATGCAGTATAAACACCAACGGCCCGCAAGCGGGCCGTTGGTTCAACCAGGCATGATCACTCAGCTAAGAGCGGCCAGCACCTTGGCGGTAATCTCGTCGACCGAGCCGACGCCAGCGATTGCGCTGTACTTCGGCGTGCCGTCAACGGCCGCCAGCTTCTGGTAGAAATCCACCAGCGGCTTGGTCTGCGAGTGATACACGGACAGGCGATGACGCACCGTCTCTTCGGTATCGTCCTTGCGCTGCACCAGCTCTTCGCCGGTTTCGTTGTCCTTACCTTCGACTTTCGGCGGGTTGTAGATCACGTGGTAAACGCGGCCGCTGGCCTCGTGCACCCGACGACCGGCAATACGCTGGACGATTTCTTCGTCATCAACAGCGATTTCAACCACGTTATCGATAACCACACCGGCTTCCTTCAAGGCTTCAGCCTGAGGAATGGTGCGCGGGAAACCGTCGAACAGGAAACCGTTGGCGCAATCGGCCTGAGCAATACGCTCCTTGACCAGATTGATGATGAGGTCATCGGAAACCAGACCGCCACTTTCCATGATGCTCTTGGCTTTCAGGCCCAGTTCGGTACCAGCCTTGACAGCTGCACGCAGCATGTCGCCAGTGGAAATCTGCGGAATACCAAACTTCTTGGTGATGAAGCCAGCTTGAGTACCTTTGCCGGCACCGGGAGCCCCCAACAGAATCACGCGCATCAATGTGCTCCTTCAAAAATCAATAAAAATGGCGGATTCGCCTCATGGGGCCAATCTCTGTATCCGGTCAGGCAACGCTAGGCGGCCAAAGGGTGCTCAAGATACACAGCACACCCACCCCGCACAAGCCACCGAAAGTCTGATAAAGGCCTACTTTAGCCGCTGTTGCGCAGGCCTGCGGTAATGCCCGCCACGCTCTCCAGTAAAGCCTGTTCCTACACGCTGTCTACTGTGCCAGGCGAACGCCATGAACACCCCAGAAGCGCCATCTGGAGCCGCCGCAAGGGTTGCATCAAGTGGCATCTGACGATGAGCAAGGCTCTCACTAGCAAACCTTAGGCCAGGCCTTGCGGCCGTCCGGTCGACAGCAGGACGCGAACACCAGCCTGCGACAAAAAGTCGCGTAAAAATCACCTAAATCCGCCCAATTCGAACACCAGAACCGAGGGCGCGTCGACTTCTTACACCGCTGCGACAGCATCCAACAACGCGCGAGGGGCCAGCTAGGCTAAATCACAGGCTCCAGCGTCGGCTCGCCTAAGGCGCTTGCCGCTGTGCCTGGAGATAGAGAGGTGATCATGAAGATTCGCGAACTGGCCCGGCACTGGGAACAAAACGCCAAGGGCCGCCTGACCCACAACCATATCCAGATTCGCCTGGACTTTGAGTCCGCCGCACGCCTGGCGGCACTCAGTGAGATGTACCCCAAGCGCCAACCGCAGGAACTACTGGGTGAATTGATCGGTGCTGCCCTGGAAGAGTTGGAAGCCAGCCTACCCTACGTCAAGGGTAGCCAGGTGGTGGCTACCGATGAGCAAGGCGATCCGCTGTATGAGGACATCGGTCCGACTCCGCGCTTTCTGGCCCTGTCGCGCAAGTACCTGAAAAGCCTGGTACAGCAGCAGGACAGCGCCAGCCACTGACCACTCATAGGCTCTGGCGCGTTACTGGATTTGCTGAGGAACTTCCTCACCAACGCAACGGACAGCCTGCTTGCGGTTGTCCACCAGCACGCCGGACAGGCCCTTCTGCTCGGTATCAAACAGCACCAGCACACCATCGATGCACTGAGCGACCTGGGTCGCCGGCTTGAGCGCCACTTTGTAGTCTTCACCGGGCTGGGTTTTGTACATGGTGAACTCGGCCAGCAACAAGGAGTCTTCCGGCTTGGCAATATGCAGGTAGCCGTAGAACCACAGCACCAGCACGCTGCCCAGGGTGCTGCAAATAGCGGTGATGATCAGAGGCAGGGGGTTACGTTCACTCATTACGGACTCTCAGGTTGTGGCGTTGTGGAATTAGTGGGGCGTTCATCAGCAATCTCGGCCAGCCGCGGCAGGCTCGTCATGCCCTCGGGGTCATCGAGATAGCGCAACATGACTTGACGCCAGAGCGGCTCGGCAAAGGTCTGCACATGACCACCACGAGTCAACTGCAGCACCCGCGGCGGCGGCGCAGCTTGATACAAGCGCACGCCGTTGGAAAGAGGCACCACCTCATCATCAATGCTCTGGTAGAGCAAAATCGGTAAGCCAACTAGCTGCGGTATGGCTGTAATGGCGCTGTCGCCATCAGGCATCAGCCACGCCAGCGGCACCTGCAGGGGCCAAGTCAGCCAGCCATTGGCCAGGGTGTAGCGCGCCATGTCGCGGTAACTCGCCGGCA
>NKIE01000853.1 GCA_002256055.1 Pseudomonas sp. PGPPP3
GGTGCACCCCGCCGACAACCCGCTGTACGAGCACATCCTGCAGGCCGCACAGCAAGCGGGTGTGCCTCGGGTGGACGATGTCAACCACGGCGGCGCCGAGGGTGGCATGGGCTACCAGCCGCGCACCATCTGGGGCGGCCAGCGCCAGAGCGCAGCCAAGGCCTTTCTTGCCCCGGCGCGCGGCCGGCCCAACCTGACCGTGCGCACGGGCGTGCAGGTGCAGCGCCTGCTGTTCGATGGCCTGCGCGCCAGCGGCGTGGCGGTGACGGGGCCGGCTGGCGCCACGACGATCCGCGCCCGGCGCGAGGTGGTGCTGTGCGCCGGCGCGCTGCACAGCCCCACGCTGCTGCAGCGCTCAGGCATCGGCCCGGCCGAGTGGCTGCAGCCGCTGGGCATCCCGGTGTTGGTGGACAGCACCGGCGTGGGCCGCCACCTGATGGAGCACCGCTGCCTGATGATGCAGATCCGCCTGCGTGGCGGCAGCCTCAACGCCCAGTTCCATGGCTGGCGCCTGGGCCGCAGCGTGCTGCAGTACCTGGCCCGCAAGACCGGCCCGATGACCCTGGCCGCCCACGAGCTGTGCGCGCTGGTCAAGACCCGGCCGGGGCTGGTACGGCCCGACGGTGAGCTGGGCATCGGCCTGTACTCGCTGAAGGTGG
>NKIE01000056.1 GCA_002256055.1 Pseudomonas sp. PGPPP3
AGTAGCGGGTGGCGCCATGTAGGCGATGGACACGCTCTAGGAGCACGTCTTTGGCGTCGCGGGCGCGGGCGTCCCGAATGATCTGGCGGTCGACTGCCAGGGAGTCGAGGAGCATGCCGAGCAGTTCGGCAGCCAGATCGGCCTTGCCGGCGGCCAGCTGCAGCCCTTCAGCGTGATCCAATACGCTGGGGCCTTGGGCGGCTTGATGGCGCTCGCTGGCCTGCGTCGGCTGGTGGCGCAGTGGCAAGCCGGTCCACTTGAGCACCACCTGAGCAAGTTGTCGCTCGCTGATGGGTTTGGTCAGGTAGTCGTCCAGGCCGTTTTGCAGCAGCGAGCGCTTTTCATTGGCCAGGGCGTGAGCGGTTAGGGCCACGATTGGCACCGGCGCGCTGTCCTGTGCGGTTTCCCACTGGCGGATCGCTTCGGTGGTTTCGCGACCATCCATGCCGGGCATTTGCACGTCCATAAACACGAGGTCGTAGCCATTACGTTTGACCGCATCCAAGGCGGCATAGCCGCTGTCGACAGCATCCACGCGGGCGCCGAGATCTTCGAGCAAGGTTTGCACCAGCAGCAGATTGGCCGGGTTGTCATCGACGCAGAGTAAGTAGGGCGCGCGGCTGGCGTGCGGCGCGCGGCTGTTATGGCGCTGCGGGCGCGGGCCGCAGAGTTCGCTGAGGGTGCGTTGCAGCTTGCGTGTGCAGGCGGGCTTGGCCTGCAAGCGGCTGTGGGTTTCGGGCAGTGAGTCGTGAAACAGGGCCTGCTCGGTGGTGGGGCACAGCACTAGGCTTTTGCAGGCCAGACGGTCGAGGTCCCATAGTTTCGGGATCAGACGCTCTGGAGGCAGTTCTCGGGCGGTGATGCCGAGCACTGCCAGTTCGATCGGTGCGCTGCTGTGCTGTCGCTGGGCAACGGCGGCGAGCAGGTTGTCGAGATTGCTAAAGGCTTCGACCTTGAGGCCGCAGTCTTCCAGTTGGTGCTGCAGTGCCTGACGGGCCAGTTCGTGGCTTTCCAGAATGGCCACCGATTGGCCGAGTAGCGGTGGGCGCGGTGAGTCGCGGTCATCGTCGTTAGCTTTGGGCAGGCTCAGGCTGATCCAGAACTCAGAGCCTTCGCCTGGGGTGCTGGCAACGCCAATTTCGCCGCCCATCTGCTCGATCAGGCGTTTGGAAATCACCAGGCCGAGGCCCGTGCCGCCGGCCTGGCGTGACAGTGAGTTATCGGCCTGGCTGAAGGCCTTGAACAGGGCGCGCAAGTCTTCCTCTGACAAGCCTACGCCGCTGTCCTGCACGCTGATGCGCAGTTGTACGCGGTCTTCGCTCTCGTCCTCAAGCATGGCGCGGGCGATGATGGTGCCTTCCTGGGTGAACTTGATGGCGTTGCTGGCCAGGTTGGTCAGCACTTGTTTGATGCGCATTGGATCGCCGACCAGGGACAGCGGCGTGTCGCGGTAGATCAGGCTGAGCAATTCCAGGTCTTTGGCGTGGGCGGCTGGGGCGAGCAGGGTGAGGGTGTCCTGTAGCAGGTCGCGCAGGTTGAACGGGATGCTTTCCAGTACCAGCTTGCCGGCTTCTATTTTCGAGAAGTCGAGGATCTCGTTGATGATCCCCAGCAGGCTGTCGGCCGACTGGCTGATGGTGCCCAGGTAGTCTTGCTGGCGCGGGCTGAGTTCGCCTTTTTGCAGCAGGTTGGTGAAACCGATGATGCCGTTCAATGGCGTGCGGATTTCATGGCTCATGTTGGCGAGAAATTCCGACTTGATCCGACTGGCTTCAAGCGCTTCTTTGCGGGCCATGTCCAGTTCGATGTTCTGAATCTCGATGGTCTCTAGATTCTGACGCACGTCCTCGGTGGCCTGGTCGACGCTGTGCTGCAGTTCTTCCTGGGCATTTTGCAGGGCCTCGGCCATGCGGTTGATGCCGCCGCCGAGCTGGTCCAGTTCGTGACTGCCGAGAGGCTCCAGGCGAGTCTGCAGGTGGCCTTCCTTAAGTAGGTCAACGGCGTGCTTGATCTTGCGCAGCGGCTCGTTGATGCCGCGGCTCATGCGCGCTGCCATCAGCGCGGTGGCGGCTAGCCCGGCCAACACCAGCAGCAGGCTGACGAGCAGGCTGCGGTAGCCGCGCAGCAATGTGTTGTCGTGGGACAGCTCCAGCTCCACCCAGCCTAGGACCGGTACCTCGCTTGCTGCGCCGGACTCCTGGTTGTGTGTCAGGTGGCGGCGGGTTACGGCCAATTGAAAGTGAGTGGCGCTGTCGCTGCTCGCTACCTGCAGTTGTCGTAAGGAATTACTCGGCGCCTGGTTGAGCATTTTCGGGCCGGCGTGGGCCATGAGTTTGTGCTGGGCATCGTATAGGCGTACTGAGCGGGTATCGGCGTGCTCCAGACTCTCGTCGGCGATCTGCTCCAGTAGGGCGCTGTCGTTGTCCTCCAGTGCGGGGGCGGCGATGGCGGCCAGTTGTTCGGCCATCATCTGCCCGCGCTGTAGCAGTTGCGCCTGCAGCTCCGACAGCTGCATCCAGGTGAAGTAGCCGCCCAGTGTCACTGCCAGCAGGCTGGTGGGCAGTAGCGAGAGCATGAGTACGCGGCTCTTGATGCCGAGATCCTTGAACACAACCCTGCTCCTTGTCTGCGCTAAATACCGAGTCATTGCGGCGGCCAGTGTAACGGTTGGTCTTGGCGCCGACTAATCACAAGGTGCAATAGTCTGGTTGGCGCCGGCGATATGGCCGCCGGCCGTTTGCCGTTATCATAGGCGCCCTTTGATAGCGTGCGGATCGTCTACAGCCATGACCCTGCAGTTTCCCACCATTGCCGAGTGCATCGGCCACACCCCGCTGGTGCGCCTGCAGCGCTTGCCCGGCGCGACGTCCAATACCCTGCTGGTGAAGCTGGAAGGCAATAACCCTGCGGGCTCGGTGAAGGATCGTCCGGCGTTGTCGATGATCAATCGCGCCGAGCTGAGCGGCGCGATCAAGCCGGGTGACACCCTGATCGAAGCCACCTCCGGCAATACCGGCATCGCCCTGGCCATGGTTGCGGCGATCAAGGGCTACCGGATGATCCTGATCATGCCGGACAACTCCACCGCCGAGCGCAAGGCGGCGATGACTGCCTACGGCGCCGAGCTGATTCTGGTCGAAAGCATGGAGGGCGCTCGCGACCTGGCCCTGCAGATGCAGGCTGACGGCGTGGGCAAGGTGCTCGATCAGTTCGCCAATGGCGACAACCCGCTGGCCCATTATGCCGGCACCGGCCCGGAGATCTGGCAGCAGACCCACGGGAGGATCACCCACTTTGTCAGTTCAATGGGTACCACCGGCACCATCATGGGGGTGTCGCGCTACCTCAAGGAGCAGAACCCGGCGGTGCAGATCGTCGGTCTGCAACCCCAGGAAGGTTCAGCGATTCCGGGTATCCGTCGCTGGCCGAGTGAGTACCTGCCGAAGATTTTCCAGGCTGAGCGGGTTGATCGGGTGATCGACATGGGCCAGACCGAGGCCGAGCAGGTGATGCGTCGCCTGGCGCGTGAGGAAGGGATTTTCTGTGGCGTGTCGTCGGGTGGCTCGGTGGCCGCGATGCTGCGTCTGTCGGCCGAGGTGGAGAACGCCGTGTTGGTGGCGATCATCTGCGACCGCGGCGATCGCTACCTATCCACGGGCATCTATGATCAACCCCTTGGCGATGCTTGAAGCAGTTGTCGTGACGGCCCCGGCCGTTTCTTTTTTGTGTGATTGATGATGAGTTGTACAGACCATGGCGAAGCGTGACACGGGCCTGCGATTTCAACCGGCGGGTGGCAGCAAGGCGGTCGCCGTGCCTACGGGCAAGAAACAGCGCTTGCACATTGAGCGGCTGGCCAATGATGGCCGTGGCATCGCTTTCGTCGACGGACGCACCTGGTTCGTCGCCGGCGCCTTGGCTGATGAGGATGTCGAAGCGCGGGTGCTGGGCGCTCGTAGCCAGGTGGTCGAGGCGCGTGCCGAACGTATCTTCACCAGCAGTGCGCAACGACGTGTGACGCCTTGCGCCCATGCCGGGCAATGCGGTGGCTGCACCTTGCAGCACCTGCCCCACAGCGAACAATTGGCCCTCAAACAGCGCACTCTGGCGGAGCAATTGCTGCGCGTCGCCAGCGTCGCGCCCGAAGAGTGGGCGCCACCCTTGGTGGGGCCGGAGTTTGGTTATCGTCGCCGCGCACGCATTGCCGTGCGCTGGGATGTGAAGAGCAAGCAATTGGCGGTGGGCTTTCGGGCAGCCGCCAGTCAGGCGATTGTCGATATCGCCGAATGCCCAGTGCTGGTACAGCCCTTGCAGACGCTGCTGAGCGCCTTGCCTGAGGCCTTGCGCGGTATGCGTAAACCCCAGGCCCTGGGGCATGTGGAAATTTTCAGCGGCACGGCCATGGCTCTCTTGGTACGCCATACCGCGCCCTTGGGCGATGAGGATGTGGCTCACCTGCAGCGCTTTTGTCAGGCGCAGAGCGCTCAGTTGTGGCTGCAGGGCGAGGGTGATCCGCAGCCGCCGCAGGCGGACGCCGAACTGGGCTATCGGCTGGAAAGTTGGGACTTGCAGTTGGCCTACCGGCCAGGGGATTTTGTCCAGGTCAACGGGCCGGTCAACGAGGCGATGATTGCCCAGGCGCTGGATTGGCTGGCGCCGCAAGCTGGTGAGCGAGTGTTGGACCTGTTCTGCGGGCTGGGCAACTTTGCCTTGCCCCTGGCGCAGCGGGTGGCTGAAGTAGTAGCTGTAGAAGGGGTGGCGACCATGGTGGCGCGGGCGCAGCAAAACGCCCGCAGCAACGGCCTGGAGAATCTGCACTTTTATCAGGCCGATTTGTCGAACCCGTTGGATGGCGCCTGGATGCAAAAAGGTTTTTCGGCAGTGCTGCTCGACCCACCACGGGATGGCGCTTTTGCGGTGGTCAAACAGATCGCCGCACTGGGCGCCGAGCGCGTGCTGTATGTGTCGTGCAACCCGGCAACCCTGGCCCGTGATACGGCAGAGTTGCTCAAGCAGGGTTACCGGCTCAAACGGGCTGGCATTCTCGACATGTTTCCGCAGACCGCCCATGTCGAGGCAATGGCGTTATTCGAGAGAAGCTAGGAAGCTTCTGGAGTCCGAGCAGCGATAGGCTGCCAGACAAGACCGCAGGCAACCGGCGCGAGCCGGTTGCCGATCAGCAAGGGTAAACACTGATGGTACAGGTACGCGCGCAACAGCCGATCAACACCGACGGCAGTATCAATCTGGATGCCTGGTTGGACCACGCTCTGAGCGTCGATCCGGCGCTCGACCGCGAGGCGCTGAAGAGTGCCTGCGAGTTCGCCCGCGAGACCGAGCAGCAGGCCAATGCGGCGCAGAACCTGTGGACCGAAGGTACGTCGAGCTTTCGCGTCGGCCTGGAGATTGCCGAGATCCTCGCCGACCTCAAGCTGGACCAGGATTCCCTGGTGGCGGCGGTGATCTACCGCGGCGTGCGCGAAGGCAAGATTTCCCTGGCCACCGTGCAGCAGCGCTTCGGCCTGGTGGTGGCCAAGCTGATCGACGGTGTTTCGCGCATGGCCGCCATCAGCGACAGTCTCAGCTCGCGCGAGTCGCTGGTGCTGGGCTCTCAGGTGCAGGTGGAAAACCTGCGCAAGATGCTGGTGGCGATGGTCGATGACGTGCGTGTGGCCCTGATCAAGCTGGCCGAGCGTACCTGTGCGATCCGCGCGATCAAGAACGCGCCCGATGAGAAGCGTCAGCGCGTGGCCCGTGAGGTGGCGGACATCTACGCGCCACTCGCCCATCGCCTGGGCATCGGCCATATCAAATGGGAGCTGGAAGATTTGTCCTTCCGCTACCTGGAGCCGGAGAAGTACAAGCAGATCGCCACCCTGCTGCATGAGCGGCGGCTAGACCGCGAGCAGTACATCAATGAAGTCATGGATCACCTGCGCAGCGAGCTGACGGCCACCGGCATCAAGGCCGACATCAGTGGGCGGGCCAAACACATCTATTCGATCTGGCGCAAAATGCAGCGCAAAGGCCTGGCTTTCAGTCAGATCTACGACGTGCGTGCGGTGCGTGTGCTGGTGCCGGCGGTGCGTGATTGCTACACCGCCCTGGGTATCGTCCACAGCCTGTGGCGGCACATTCCCAAGGAGTTTGACGACTACATCGCCAACCCCAAGGAGAACGGCTACCGTTCGTTGCACACTGCGGTGCTGGGCCCGGACGGCAAGGTCTTCGAGGTGCAGATCCGCACCAGCGACATGCACGAAGAGGCCGAGCTGGGCGTTTGCGCCCACTGGCGCTACAAAGGCACCGACGTCAAAGGCAAGTCTGATCACTACGAGGAGAAGATTTCCTGGCTGCGTCAGGTGTTGGAGTGGCACGAAGAACTGGGCGATATCGGCGGTCTGGCCGAGCAGTTGCGGGTCGATATCGAGCCTGATCGGGTTTACGTCTTCACTCCCGACGGTCACGCCATCGACTTGCCCAAGGGCGCCACGCCGCTGGATTTTGCCTATCGGGTGCACACCGAGATCGGCCACAACTGCCGTGGTGCGAAGATCAACGGGCGCATTGTGCCGCTCAGTTACAGCCTGCAAACCGGCGAGCAGGTGGAGATCGTCCACTGGTTCAAACTGCAGGACCGCGATCAGAACGTGGCGGCCGGTAAAACTCAGTTGGAACGCGAGCTGACCCGTCTGGGCCTGCCGGCGGTGGACTTCGACAAGCTGGCGGAAAAAGCCAACCTCAAAAGTGCCGAAGACATGTTCGCCGGCCTCGGTGCTGGCGATCTGCGCCTGGCCCAGTTGGTCAATCTGGCCCAGCAGTTGGTGGAGCCAGAGCGTGGCGAGCAACAGCTGGAGCTGATTCCGCGTCGGCCGGGTGCGATCAAGCCGGGCAAGCGCGGCGACATCCAGATTCAGGGCGTTGGCAACCTGCTGACGCAAATCGCCGGTTGCTGCCAGCCCCTGCCGGGCGACCCTATCGTCGGCTACATCACCCAAGGTCGCGGCGTCAGCATCCATCGGCAGGATTGCGGCTCGGTGCTGCAGCTGGGCAGTCGCGAGCCGGAGCGGATCATTCAGGTCAGCTGGGGGCCGGTGCCGATCCAGACCTACCCGGTGGACATCATCATTCGTGCCTACGACCGTTCCGGGTTGCTGCGTGACGTCTCTCAGGTGCTGCTCAACGAGAAACTCAACGTGCTGGCCGTGACCACCCGTTCGAACAAGGACGACAACACTGCGGCCATGTCCCTGACCGTCGAGATCCCGGGGCTGGAAGCCTTGGGTCGCCTGTTGGGACGGATCAGCCAGCTGCCCAATATTATCGAGGCGCGGCGCAGTCGAACCAGCGGTTGAGTCGCTGCGCGTGGCCTGCGCCATTGAGGTGGCGTCAGGTTGCGCAACGCTCGCCATGACCTATTTCAAGGGCTTGTCATGTACCAAATCGACGACCTGCTGCACCTGATGGCCCGACTGCGTGATCCGCAGTACGGTTGTCCGTGGGATCTCAAACAAACCTACGCGACCATCGTGCCGTACACCCTGGAAGAGGCTTATGAGGTGGCCGATGCCATCGAACGGGCTGACTTCGAGCACCTGCCCGGCGAGCTGGGCGACCTGCTGTTTCAAGTGGTGTATTACAGCCAACTGGCGCAGGAGGAAGGGCGCTTCGAGTTTGCCGCGGTGGTCGATGGCATCACCCGCAAGCTAATTCGCCGCCATCCCCATGTGTTTGTCGATGGCGACCTGTATGGCGCGCCCGATGCAGCGCGGCTGGAAGAGGCCGCGGTCAAGCAGCGCTGGGAAGAACTCAAGGCCGAAGAGCGCGCCGCCAAGGCCGCTGTGCCCGAGCAGCTGTCGTTGCTCGATGATGTGCCCCAGGCGCTGCCGGCCCTAAGTCGGGCGGTCAAACTGCAGAAGCGCATGGCTCAGGTTGGCTTCGACTGGCCGGAGGCCTTGCCCGTGGTGGATAAGGTCCGCGAAGAGTTGGACGAAGTGCTGGAGGCCATGAGCGAGAATGACCCACAGGCCATCAGTGAGGAGCTTGGTGACCTGTTGTTTGTGGTCACCAACCTGGCCCGCCACCTCAAAGTCGACCCCGAAAGTGCCTTGCGTGCTGCCAACGCCAAGGTCGAGCGGCGCTTTCGTTTTATCGAACAGGCATTGCGCGAAGCCCAGCGGCCCATTGAGAATTGCACCCTTGATGAACTGGACGCCCTTTGGGGTGAAGCCAAAAAACAGGAAAAGCACGGCCTCGGCTGTGACTGACACTGCCCACCTCTCAACGTGTAAGGCGTAGGTTATGAGTCTTTCCCTTCGTGATCAGCTGCTCAAAGCCGGGCTGGTCAATGAAAAGCAGGCCAAGCAGGCCGGCAAGCAGAAGCAGAAACAGCAGCGCCTGGAAAAGAAAGGCCAGATCGAAGTCGATGACTCGCAGCAGCAGGCCGCCTTGCAAGCCAAGGCCGAGAAGATCGCTCGCGACCAAGAGTTGAACCGCCAGCAGCAGGAAAAGGCCGAACAAAAGGCCCGCGCGGCGCAGATCAAGCAATTGATCGAAGTATCACGCCTGCCCAAGTTGACCACCGAGGATTACTACAACTTCGTCGACGATAAGAAGGTTAAGCGTCTGTCGGTCAACAAGTTGATGCGCGATAAGCTCAGCAGCGGCTCCCTGGCCATCGTCCAGCACGGGGGCGGCTACGAAGTGATTCCGCGCGAAGCGGCGCTGAAAATCCAGGAGCGCGATCCGCGCCGGGTGCTGTTGCTCAACACCCAGACCGAGGCACCGGATGCAGATGATCCGTATGCGGCCTATCAGGTACCCGATGACCTGATGTGGTAACGGCTCGTAATTATCAGGCATAAAAAAGCCGGGCAATGCCCGGCTTTTTTATGCGGTGTCGCGGTTTATTCAGCAATGCCGGTGACCGGCTTGCCGTCGACGCTGCCGTCCTTGAGCATGATCTGGTATTCCTTGCCGTCGGTTTCGGCCTGATGCAGGCGCACCAGCAGGTAGTCCCAGTCTTTGGCGAACCAGAGCACGGTCTTGCGCTTGCTCTTGGTGGGGTCGCGTACTCGCTCGACCTTGATTGCGTCGATCAGGCCAGCCTTTGTACGCACCCGCTCACTGCCCAGCACGCGAAAATCATAGGTCTCGATCTCGTCGCCATCGACCACTTGGTAGCTCATGCTTTTTTGCCCGGCAGCCACGGCAAATTGCAGTTCCAGCTGATAGGTCGACTTGTCCTGCAGGCCACGATTGAGTGGCAGGCGCACGGATTCACCGCGGTCATTGCCGATCACCTGTTTTTCCGTCCAGTCGAAATCCTGTTCGACCTTCTTGCTCTTGCCCAAGCCGCTGCGGTTGAGGCGGTAGGTCAGGGGCAGGAAGCTGTTGTTTTCCAGACGGAAGGTGCTTTCTTCGGTGAGGCTGGCGACCAGCATGGCGGCCTCGAAGCTCAGTTGCCAGCGCTGGTCATCCAGACGCTTAAGGCTGCGCTCGGCGGTGCCGCTGATGGGCAGTTGCTTCCAGTCAGCGGTATAGCTGGCGGTGAAGGGCTTCAGTTCGATGGCCTGAGCCGACAGGCTCAAGGCAGCGAGAACAAACAGCAAGGCGCGGCGCATAGGTTCTCCAGGGTTACGAATCGGCGTACTGCAGCACTTGACCGCTGGCGGGCAGCAGTTGCCCGTCGAGGGTGGCGCCTTGTTCGTGTAGCTGTACCCGGCCCTCGGCGAACCAGCGTACAGCCAGGGGGTAGATCTGATGTTCTGCCCCATGGACGCGCTGGGCCAAGGTGTCTGCGGTGTCGTCTGCGGCAATCGGTACTACCGCTTGTACGACCAGCGGCCCGCCATCCAGTTCCTCGGTAACGAAGTGCACACTGCAGCCGTGCTCGCGGTCACCGGCGTCCAGCGCCCGTTGATGGGTGTGCAGGCCTTTGTATTTGGGCAGCAGGGACGGGTGGATATTCAGCAGGCGGCCTTGATAGTGACGGACAAAGCCGGCACTCAAGATGCGCATAAACCCGGCGAGTGCCACCAGTTGCGGCTGGTGGGCGTCGATAGCTGCCGCCAGGGCCGCATCGAAGGCTTCGCGGCCATCGAACTGTTTATGGTCGAGCACTTGGGTGGCAATGCCGGCAGACTGGGCCCGTTGCAGCCCGTACGCGTCGGCGCGGTTACTGATTACCGCGCTGATCTGCGCCGGGTTGTCGCCGCTGGCGATGTTGTCAATCAGGGCCTGCAAATTGCTGCCAGACCCGGAAATCAGCACCACCACCTTGCACTGGGGTGAAGAACAGCCTGAACGCATCAGTGGCTTTTCAGGTTGTTCAGTACCACGCGCTCGGCACCCGCGGCAGCATTCTCGATACGGCCGATGATCCAAGGCTTTTCACCGGCTTCGCGCAGCACGTCGAGGGCGACGTCGGCTTGTTCTGGGGCGACACAGATGATCATGCCAACACCGCAGTTGAGTACGCGGTGCATCTCGTGCTCGTCAACGTTGCCCTGTTCTTGCAGCCAGTCGAAGATGCTTGGGCGGGTCCAGCTGGCCACGTCGATCACTGCCTGAGCGCCGTCTGGCAGTACGCGTGGGATGTTGTCGAGCAGACCGCCGCCGGTGATGTGGGCCATGGCTTTGACGGCGCCGGTGTCCTTGATCAATTGCAGCAGGGCTTTAACGTAGATGCGCGTCGGTGCCATCAGCAGTTCGCTCAGCGGTTTGCCGTCGAGCTGAATGGTTTCGATGTCGGCGCCGGACACTTCGATGATCTTGCGGATCAGCGAGTAGCCGTTGGAGTGCGGGCCGGAAGACGGCAGGGCGATCAGGGTGTCGCCGGTGGCCACTTTCGAGCCGTCGATGATCTCGGCTTTTTCTACCACGCCCACGCAGAAACCGGCCAGGTCGTAGTCTTCGCCTTCATACATGCCCGGCATCTCGGCGGTTTCACCGCCAACCA
>NKIE01000854.1 GCA_002256055.1 Pseudomonas sp. PGPPP3
CGCTACTTCAACAGCGGCTCTGATGGCAAAAACGGCACGGCTGCCGGTGTCGCTGAGGGCTTCGCCAGCACCGGCTATTACGGCTTGAATGCCCAGGGCAAGGGCATCACCAAGGGCGAAGTCGACAACAACACCTGGAGCGCGCTGTTTACCTACACCCTCGGCGGCCATGCCCTGAGCGCGGGTTATCAGCAGCTCTCCGGCGACAGCAACTTTCCGTTTCTCAACCAGGGTGATGGCGCCACGGCCTACCTGATCACCGATCGGCAAATCGGCAAGTTCGCCAACGCAGGCGAACGCACCTGGTTGACCGAGTATGCCTACGACTTCGCCAAGCTCGGTGTGCCGAGCCTGAAGGCCACCGCCACCTATTTGTCTGGCAACAACAACGAACAGGAATGGGAACGCGATTTCCGCCTGGATTACGCCCTGCAGGACGGCGCTCTTAAAGGCCTGGGTTTCTCCTGGCGTAACGCCAGCCTGCGCGGCAATAGCAGCACTGCCGACCAGGATGAGAACCGTCTGATTGTCAGCTACAGCTTGCCGCTGCTGTAAGCCCCGTTTGCCGGGAGCCGCGCAGGCTCCCGCTTTACCTAGCAGGAGACGCACCATGACCATTCGCCTTCGCGACATCGCACCCGATTTTAAACACGACT
>NKIE01000057.1:0-2998 GCA_002256055.1 Pseudomonas sp. PGPPP3
CCACGGTCAACCACAGGCGCCGCGGCGGGGCGACGCCACTGAGAGCGTCGAGGGCGTTGCCGAGCAGGTTGCCGAGCACCTGGCGCAGGCGGGTTTCGCCGGCCTGCACCCACAGCGGTGTCTCGGGCAGGTCGCGGATCAGCTCCACGTCGAGGCTGCGCCGGCGCTTGGCCAGCAGCGCCAGGGCATCTTCCAGAGCCGGTTGCAGGGCCACGCTTTCCGGGGCGTGGCGGTCGCGGCGGGCGAAGGCACGGAGGTGGGCGATGATCGAGGCCATGCGCGTGGTCAGCTCACTGATCAGGTGCAGGTTGTTGTGGGTTTCTTCGATGCGCTGTTGGTCGAGCAGGATATTGGCGTTGTCGGCATAGCTGCGGATAGCCGCCAGCGGCTGGTTCAGCTCGTGGCTGATGCTCGCCGACATGGTGCCCAGGGCCGACAGCTTGCCGGCTTGCAGCAGCTCGTCCTGGGTGCGCAGCAGTTCTTGCTGGGTGTGCTCGCGTTCGAGCACTTCATCCTTGAGGCGATTGTTGAGGTTTTGCAGGTCCTGGGTGCGCTGGTGTACGCGGATTTCCAGCTCATTGCGGGTCTGTGCGGCGAGGGCGATGCGTTGCAGGTAGTGGCGCCGGCGCTGCATCAGCAGACCGAGCAGCAACAGCACGGCGAGCAAGCTGGCGGCGGCGATCAGTAGCACGGTCTGCACCGGCCGGGTTACCAGATAACGCGGGGCGAGGATGCTCACCTGCCAGTCGGTCTGCGCGAGGGTGCGGCTCTGTTGCAGCCACTGTTGGGCGGGCAATTGCAGCGGCGGCGGGTCGATGGTTGGGTAGGGCTGGTCGCGGGCAATCTGCTGGCGGCTGCTGGCGCTCAGCGGCCGGCTGGCGCGAAAGCGCCAGTCGGTCTGCGAGGTGAGAATCACCACGCCATTGGCGTCGGTCACCAGCAATTGTTCGGGGGTTTTGCCCCACAGGGTTTCGGTGTGATCGAGGTGAATCTTGACCACCAGCACGCCGAGGATTTTGCCATTCTCGTGCAAGGCATCGGCAAAGTAGTAGCCGCGCTTGCCCGACGAGGTACCGAGGCCGAAGAAGCGTCCGGGCTTGTCGGCCATGGCGTCACGAAAATACGGGCGGAAGGTGAAGTTGCGCCCGGTGAAGCTGTCGGCCTGGTCCCAGTTCGACGAAGCGATGGTCTGGCCGTCGGTCGCCATCAGGTAGATCACGGCGGCGCCGGTGAGTTCGGCGGTGTCCTTGAGCAGCTGGTTGGCTTGCTTGAGGCGCGTGTCGTCCTGGGGCGCGGCCAGGGCTGCGCGCAGGGCCGGCAGGTCGCCGAGCAGGGCGGGCAGCACTTCATAGCGCTTAAGGGTGCCGAGCAGGTTGGCGACGAACAGGTCGAGGGTCTGGCTGTTGCGCTCTAGCAGTTTTTCCCGGTAGTAGCGCTCGGCCAGTTGCTGCACCGGCCATAGCAGCGGCAACAGCACCAGGGCCAGTAACAGCAGGCTGCGCCAGCGTGGGCGCCGGGCAATGGATGGCTGGGGTATTTCGGTGCTCACACAGACCCCTGGGTGCTGAGCAAATGGGCAGTCACAGGATGCCTGTTGGCCGGCCTGTAGAAGGATGTTAGGCCGCGGATTGGTATCGCCACAAGCCGCCGGCAGGCGTGCTGGCCAAGCGTGGGGGCGGTTGCCTGGTTAGGTTGGCGGATAACCGCCAACGGCTGTGCGGAGATCCGCCAGATTGCTCGCTGTTTTCTCTTGTGTTTATTTTTAACTATATGTTTTTAAAGGATTTATTATTTATTTTCGGCCTGGCATGGGGCTTGCGATAGGACTAGCAAGCTTGCGTTAAGCGCGAGTGAAAAATAAATCTCTCCAGGTAAGGAGAGTCAGCGCTGCGTTTGGCGCCGGTGCCCCTGGAGGGTGCTGTGCGCTCCCATGAGGAACACTGCCATGACCCGCAAACCTTTTTACAGAAGCCTGTATGTGCAAGTGCTGGTGGCCATCGCCCTGGGCGTTGCCATCGGCCATTTCTACCCGCAAGCCGGGGTGGCGTTGAAGCCGCTCGGTGATGGCTTCGTCAAACTGATCAAGATGGCCATTGCGCCGATCATCTTCTGCACCGTAGTCAGCGGCATCGCCGGCATGCAGAACATGAAAGCGGTGGGCAAGACCGGTGGCCTGGCGCTGTTGTATTTCGAGATTGTTTCCAGCGTGGCGCTGGTGATTGGTCTGGTGGTGGTCAACCTGGTGCAGCCGGGCGCTGGCATGCATGTCGACGTGGCCACACTGAATACCTCGGGTATCACCGCTTACACCCAGGCGGGCGCGCAGCAGAGCACCATCGCTTTCTTCCTCAATATCATCCCAAGCACCGTGGTCGGCGCCTTCGCCACCGGCGATATCCTGCAGGTGCTGATGTTCTCGCTGATGTTCGGTTTCGCCCTGCATCGCATGGGTGACTACGGCCGCCCGGTGCTGGAATTTATCGATCGCATCGCCCAGGTGATGTTCAACATCATTGGCATGATCATGAAGGTCGCGCCGTTGGGTGCCTTCGGTGCCATGGCATTTACCATCGGCCAATACGGCGTGGGTTCGCTGGTGCAACTGGGCCAGTTGATGATTTGTTTCTACATCACCTGCGTGCTGTTCGTGCTGGTGATCCTCGGCGGTATCGCCCGCGCCCACGGCTTCAGCATCCTGCGGTTTATCCGCTACATCCGCGAAGAGCTGATGATCGTGCTGGGCACCTCGTCGTCTGAGTCGGCGCTGCCGAACATGCTGCGCAAGATGGAGAAGCTCGGCTGCGATAAATCGGTGGTGGGCCTGGTGATTCCTACCGGTTACTCCTTCAACCTGGATGGCACCTCGATCTACCTGACCATGGCCGCGGTGTTTATCGCCCAGGCCACCGACACCCCGATGGGCCTGGTCGATCAAATGACCTTGCTGGCGGTGATGCTGGTTGCGTCCAACGGCGCGGCGGGTGTGCCCGGCAGCGGC
>NKIE01000057.1:3008-10878 GCA_002256055.1 Pseudomonas sp. PGPPP3
GCTGGTTGCGTCCAAAGGCGCGGCGGGTGTGACCGGCAGCGGCTTTATCGTGCTGGCGGCGACGCTCTCGGCAGTCGGCACCTTGCCGGTGGCGGGCTTGGCGCTGATTCTCGGTATCGACCGCTTTATGTCCGAAGCCCGCGCCCTGACAAACCTGATCGGCAACGGCGTGGCCACCGTGGTGGTAGCCAAGTGGTGCAAGCAGCTGGATGAAACCGCCCTGCACAACGAACTGGGCAACGGCCCAGCGCCCGTCGTGGCGCCTCAGGCGACGCGCACCTTGGCGTAAGCCTAGGTGGTTGAGAAAAGCCCGTCCTGGTGACGGGCTTTTTTGTCTTTGCAGTTTGATCGATTGAGTCAATCGAGCCTGAGCGTATGGGTCATTGAGCCTGGGCGGCCGCGCCGCCTACTCTGGTCGGACGCCTCAACCCTGCCAGGAGCTGCCGCCCATGCAACGCATTCACTTCGAAACCGAACACAACATGTTCCGCGAGTCGTTCCGCGCCTTTCTGCAAAAGGAAGTGGTGCCGCACCAGGACGCTTGGGAAGAGGCCGGCGTGGTTAGCCGCGAGGTGTGGAAGAAGGCCGGTGAAATGGGTTTTCTGCTGCCCTGGGCTGATGAGGAGTACGGCGGCAGCGGTCTGAAGGATTTCCGCTACGAGCAGATCATGTGTGAGGAGCTGGCCAACATTAACGAGGCCGGCTTTATGCTGCCGCTGCACTCGGCGCTGTGTGGCCCTTACATCACCGAATACGGCAATGCCGAGCAGAAAGCGCGACTGCTGCCGGGCATCATCAGCGGCGAGATTATCTTGGCTGTAGCCATGACTGAACCGAGCGCTGGCTCCGACCTGGCGGGTATGCGTACCACGGCGGTGGACAAGGGCGATCACTATGAGCTGAACGGCTCCAAGGTGTTTATCTCCAACGGCATCCTCGCCGATGTGGTCATCGTTGCGGCCAAGACTGATCCTGCCAACAAACACGCCATGGGCCTGTTTCTGGTGGAGCGCGGCATGGCCGGCTTCGAGCGCGGTACGCCGCTGAAAAAGCTCGGCATGAAGAGCCAGGACACTGCCGAATTGTTCTTCACCAACGTCAAGGTGCCGAAAGCCAATGTGCTCGGTGATGCCAAGGGCGGCTTCTTCTACCTGATGAACATGCTCGCCCAGGAACGCCTGACCAACGCCTGTGGCGCAGTGGGTGGTGCCGAGGCGGCGTTGCAGGTGACCATCGACTATGTGAAGGAGCGCAAGGCGTTTGATCGGCCGATTTCCCACTTCCAGAACACCCGCTTCAAACTGGCCGAGATGCGCACCCAGATCGACGTGGCCCAGGTGTTTGTCGACCGCTGCGTGATGGACCACAACCAGAAGAAACTCAGCCCGGAAGTGGCCGCCGAGGCCAAACTGTTTACAACCGAGCTGCTTGGCAAAGTGGTTGATGAAGGCGTGCAATTGCACGGCGGCTGGGGCTATATGTGGGAGTACCCGATCTGCAAGATGTACGCGAACGCACGTATCCAGCGCATCTTCGCCGGCACCTCGGAGATCATGAAAGAGATCATCAGCCGTGGCATGAAGCTCTGATTGGCGCGGCTCTGATGATTCTTGTGACACCGCCACATAACAACAACAGGAGCGGGCATGAAGGTTCAATTGCCGTTACAACAGTTTGCCCATTGGCTGACTGTGCAACCCGATGCGGTCTGGCTGCGTCAGCCGATTAATGGCCAGTGGCACGATCTGACCTGGCGTCAGGTCGACGATCAGGCCCGGCGTCTGGCCAGTGCCTTGCTGGCGCTGGGCTGCGCGCCAGGGGATCGGGTGGCGCTGCTGTCGAAGAACTGCGCCGAGTGGTTTATCAGCGACCTGGCAATCATGATGGCCGGCCTGGTCAGCGTGCCGCTGTACCCGCTGCAGTCGGCCGAGAGCATTGCCTATGTGCTGGAGCATGCGCAGTGCAAGGTGATCCTGCTCGGTAAGCTGGATGATGCCGACAAGCTGGAGGCGGGGATCGGCGCGCAACTGACGCGCATTGCTCTGCCATATCCAACCCTGGCCTGCGCTCATGAATGGCACAGCCTGCTTGCCCGCCATGCACCCTTGCAAACCCTGGCAGAGCAGCAGCCTGAGCAGGTGCTGACCCTGGTGTACACCTCCGGCACCACCGGTAACCCCAAGGGCGTGATGCTGTCGGTGCAGGCGATGGCCTATACCTCGGCCAATGCCTGCGCGGAACTGTGCATGAGTCCGCAGGATCGGTTCTTTTCCTTTCTGCCGCTGTCCCATGTGGCCGAGCGGTTTATGGTCGAGTTCAACAGCTTGTACTGTGGCGCGCCGGTGGCTTTTGTCGAGTCGATGGAGAGCTTTGCTAGCGATTTGCGTCACGTCCGGCCGACGGTGTTTTTCGCCGTGCCGCGGCTGTGGACGCGTTTTCAGCAAGGCGTGCTGGAGAAATTACCCCAGGCCAAACTGGCGCGGCTGCTGCGCATTCCGCTGCTGGGCGGGTTGGTGGCACGCAAGATCCGCCGCGGCCTGGGACTGGATCAGGCACGCGTGATGATCTCCGGTGCGGCGGCGATTTCCCGTGGGCTGCTCGACTGGTATCAGGCTATCGGTCTGACCCTCTGCGAAGGCTACGGGATGAGTGAAAACGTCGCCTATGGCTGCTTCAATCGGCCTGGACAGGTGCGCTTTGGCACCGTTGGCCGGGCAATGCCGGGGCTGGAGGTGCGCATTGCCGAGGATGGCGAAATTCTGTTTCGTAGCCCGACGCTGATGCTGGGCTATTACTTGGACCCGGAGAAAACCGCCGAGACCTTGAAGGATGGCTGGCTGCACACCGGTGACAAGGGTGAGCTGGACAGCGACGGCTACCTGCGTATTACCGGCCGGGTGAAAGACATCTTCAAAACCAGCAAGGGCAAGTACGTGGCGCCGGCGCCGATTGAGGGTGAGATCGCCAAGAACAGCCATGTGGAGCAGGTCTGCCTAATGGGCAGCAACCTGGATCAGCCGCTGGCGCTGATTGAACTCTCGCCCGCAGCGCGTCTGTTGTCTGCCGAACAGGTCAGCACCGAGTTGCAGGCCACCCTGGCCCACCTCAATACGCAGCTGCAACCCCATGAGCGCATCAGCCATTTCGTCCTGGTGCGCGAGCCGTGGACGGTGGACAACGGCTGCATGACACCCACCATGAAGATCCGCCGCAATGTGCTGGAGGCGCGCTATGCCGAGTTGGTCGCGGCACTGCCAGCGCGCCAACCGCTGGTCTGGGAGTAATTTAACGTCGCTCCCGGATGTAATCCGGGAACAGGGCCCGGGCATGCGCCTGGCCAACTCAACTATTTGTTAGGAGTCACCATGTCGGGCCCGTTGTCATCGTTGAAAGTGCTGGATTTCTCCACCTTGCTGCCGGGGCCGTTTGCCTCGCTGCTGTTGGCGGATATGGGCGCGGACGTGCTGCGCATCGAGTCGCCGACGCGCATGGACCTGGTGCGGGTGCTGCCACCCCATGCGGACGGGGTGTCGGCCAGCCACGCTTACCTCAATCGCAACAAGCGTTGCATGGCCCTGGACCTGAAAAAGCCCGAGGCGGTCGAGCTGGTCAAACGCTTGGTGCTCAATTACGACATCGTGCTGGAGCAGTTTCGTCCAGGGGTGATGGACAAACTTGGCGTCGGTTACGCAGCGCTCAAGGCGATCAACCCCAAGCTGATCTACGTGTCGATCACCGGTTATGGCCAGACCGGGCCGTACAAGGACCGCGCCGGCCATGACCTCAATTATCTGGCCGTCGCCGGCCTGGCCAGTTACACCGGGCGCCGTGATACCGGGCCGCTGCCGCTGGGTATTCAGGCGGCTGACATTGCCGGTGGCTCCCTGCATGGGGTGATGGGCTTGCTCGCTGCGGTGATCCAGCGGCAAGTGACGGGGGAAGGGCAGCAGGTGGATATCAGCATGACCGACTGCGCCTTTAGCCTGCACGCCATGGCTGGCGCAGGCTACCTGGCCTGCGGGGTGGAGCCTGAGATGGAGAATCAGGCGCTGAACGGCGGCAGTTTTTACGACTATTACCGCACGCGCGATGGGCGCTGGTTTTCGGTGGGCAGCCTGGAACCGCAATTTATGCAGCAGCTGTGTGCGGCCATTGGCCGCCCGGAACTGGCGGCTCGCGGTTTGAATCAGCAGCCGGAGGTGCAGCAAGCTCTCAAGCGGGAAATTCAGCTGGAGTTCGAACTGCGCGATTTTGCCGAGTGGCGCGAGGTGTTTGCCGCCCTGGATGCCTGTGTCGAACCGTTGCTGCCGCTGTCCGAAGCGGTCGAGCATCCACAGATTCAGGCCCGCGAGCTGGTGGTGGATGTGCCGCGCGAAGGCAAAACGCCGCAACGGCAGATTGCTTGTCCGATCAAGTTCTCTGCAGGTTTGCCGGCGCCGCGGCATGTCGGTGCGCCGGTTGGAGCTCACAGTGTTGAGGTGCTGCAGGGGCTGGGTTATTCCAGCGAGCAGATTGAGGCGCTCAAAGCCGCCAAGGTGATTGGCTAATTACTCGCGATGCTGTTGGCCGCTAAACACCAGCGTCGCTCGGCAGCGTCGGCACAGGTAGCGCCGGCCTTTGCCTACTAACGTGTGGCGCTGGGCGCTGAAGGCGAAATCCTGCTCAGGGCACTGGCAGCGATAGATGTAGCGCAACGCGGTACGTCGCTGCACCGCATAGGTGTGGCAACGATGGGGCGGTAGCTCGTAGACGCCACGCATGATCAGTTGCCATTCCTCGCCGTGGGGCTGGATGCCAGAGCCGAACATCTGGTGGGCAATCAAGTGGGCCACTTCATGGGCCACCGTCTGCTCAAGAAAATGCGCGTGGTTTTCCCGGTACAGCTGTGGGTTGAAGCGCAGCAGGTTCTCGTGCAGATGGGCCACGCCGGCCTTCTGGCCACGCAGTTTGAGGCTGACTTCAGGGCGTTTGAAGGCGCGCTTGAAGAAAGCTTCGGCCTGCTGATAGCAGGTTTCGATACGTTGGTTGAGCAGGTCAGGCATTCAGGGCTCCGGGATTACGGCAATTATGCCCAAGCCTGCCGCCCACCACAGCCGGAAAACGACGAAGCCGCCTGTTCGGCGGCTTCGGGTTGAGTCAGAAATGCGTTGGTGACTCGTCAGCTGGTGTAAACCGGGCCGACGCCAAAGCCCCAAAAAATCACCGACAGGGCGATCATCGAGACCAGCACCACCAGGCCAACCGCCAGGACCGAGCTGGAAAACAGGAAGCCTTCCTCCGTTGGAATATTCATAAAGGTTGGGATGCCCACATACAGCAGGTAAACCGTGTAGCAGATTGCTGCGATGCCAACGAACATGGCCAACCACATGTTCGGGTACAGCGCCGCCAGCCCGCCGACGAACAGCGGTGTGGCGGTGTAGGCGGCAAATACCACGCTCTGCGCCATGCTCGGTGCCGCGTCGTAGGTGCGTGCCATCCAGTGTACGACGGCTGCCATCACGGCAACGCCAGCGAGCATGGCCAGATAGGACATGATGCTGAGTTGCAGGGCACTGGATTCGGTGAGCATCACCGGAGCGCCGTTGCCGACTGTCCAGCCGACCTTGGTGGTGCCGAGGTAAGCACAAACTGCCGGGATGGCGGCCAGCAGCAGGACGTGGGTGAGATACATGTGGCTGATGCTTTCTTCCTCGCCACGGATTTCTTGCCATTCCTCATCGGGATGGGTGAAGAGCCCCCAAACGTGGTGGATCATGTCGACACCTCCTCTTTTCTTATGGCGATCGCCCCGGACGAACGCCTGGTGCGCGTGAGCAGCGTCACCAGGTGTCAGGCCGAATCTATGCGACCGTATGTCGCAGTATAGGTGCGGGTTTTCGCCCTCGTGGGGCGGTGCTTTAGAGCAAATTGGCCTCTGAAATTTACTCGTAATAGCGTTGCAGTATTTCCATGGCCTGGTTGATTGACTGCAAGCGGCTGGTGCTGCCGCCCCGGTCGGGATGGTGCAGGCTCACGAGTTGGCGGTAGCGATATTTGATGGGGCCAAGGTCCAGCAGACTTTCCTCATGCAGCTCGAACAGTTCCAGGGCCGCGCGCTTCTCATCGCCACCCTGCAGGCGGGTCCAGAAGCTGGCCATCAGTTGATCGACATCGTCGGCGCTGGTGTCGCGCAGTTGTTGCAGGTCGAGGTAGTAGTCGCGCAGTGGGTCATGTTCGCTGAGGGCGGCACAGCCTGCCTGGTAAGGCAGCAGGCAAGTGCACAGGGCGCTTATCTGCAGATGGCCGCGCTGTTCGGCCCAGAGCTGATCACGCAGGCGGTAGAGGGCGTTGAACAGCAAGAAGTGGGTGCGAAACAGTACTAGCCGGTCGGTCAGTGGCAGGTGAGGGATGTGCGTCGAGTGACGCGCTTTGAGTTGCTGGATCAGCTCATATTCGCTGCAGCCCTGAGGGCAGGCTTGCAGCAGCTCGAGCAGTTGATCGGCAAGGTCGAGGTCAGGATTGAGGTCGGCGGTCATGGCTAAACCCTAGCATGCAGGCGCTAGCCAGTTGAACTGTCGCAGGGCTAGGGGTAGGCCGGCTTTGTGGGTAAAATGCCGCCCTTTCAAGACTTTCGCGGATTCCAAGCACCATGGGCAGCCTTTCGGTCAATCAGAACAAACTGCAGAAACGCCTGCGCCGCTTGGCCGGCGAAGCCGTCAGCGACTTCAACATGATTGAAGAGGGCGACAAGGTCATGGTCTGCCTGTCTGGCGGTAAAGACAGTTACACCATGCTCGATGTGTTGCTGCACCTGCAGAAGGTTGCGCCGATCAAGTTTGAGATCGTTGCAGTGAACATGGACCAGAAACAGCCGGGTTTTCCTGAGCATGTGTTACCGGCGTATCTTGAGTCCATTGGCGTGCAGTACCACATCATCGAGAAAGACACCTATTCGGTGGTCAAGGATAAGATCCCCGAAGGCAAGACCACCTGTTCGCTGTGCTCACGCCTGCGCCGCGGCACGCTGTATACCTACGCCGACGAGATTGGCGCGACCAAAATGGCCTTGGGGCATCACCGCGACGATATCGTCGAAACCTTCTTCCTTAACATGTTCTACGGCGGCACTTTGAAGGCGATGCCGCCCAAGCTGCTCTCCGACGACGGACGCAATGTGGTGATTCGCCCGTTGGCTTACTGCAGCGAGGCGGATATTGAGGCCTATTCGGTGCTCAAGGAATTTCCGATCATCCCGTGCAACCTCTGCGGCTCCCAAGAGAACCTGCAGCGTCAGGTGGTCAAGGAGATGCTTCAGCAACTGGCGGATCGCAACCTGTTCGACTTTACCAGTCTGCGTATCGACGACACGGCCACGCCGCGCTTTGTTGATCTGATGAATCTCTGACGCGGCGCGATTGCCGGCGAGTACCCACCATGCGCGACTATAAGTGGCTTCACGAATACTGCCTGAATCGTTTCGGCTCGGTGGCGGCCCTGGAGGCGCGTTTGCCAACTCCGCTGGCGCCGGCCGAGCTGCGTCAGATCGGTGATGATCGTTATCTGTCGCTGATTGCCCTGCGAGTGTTTCGGGCTGGCCTCAAGCACAGCCTGGTGGATGCTAAATGGCCGGCTTTCGAGCAGGCGTTCTTTGGCTTTGATCCGCACAAGGTGGTGCTGATGGGCGCCGAGCATCTGGAGCGACTGATGCAGGATGCGCGGCTGATCCGCCACCTGGGCAAGCTCAAGAGCGTGCCGCGCAATGCCCAGTTCGTGCTTGATGTGGCGCACGAGCGGGGCAGCTTCGGTGCGTTGATCGCCGACTGGCCCTGCAACGATATCGTCGGCCAGTGGAAGTACCTGGCCAAGCACGGTGCTCAACTGGGTCGGC